>JAZNVK010000196.1:0-4596 GCA_045592805.1 Faecousia sp. | reverse complement strand
TGTGAACAACGAGCCTGCAGGACGTGAAGGTATGGCACTTGGTCAGTACGTGACCGGTATGGCATTCTCCAACGTAGGTCTGGGTATCGCCCACTCCGTAGCTCATACCCTGGGTGCCGTTTACGACACGCCCCACGGTGTTGCCTGCGCCATGATGCTTCCCATCGTCATGGAATACAATGCCGACTGCACCGGTGAGAAGTATAAGGCCATTGCTGACGCCATGGGTGTGGACACCACCGGCATGGATCAGGAGACCAACCGCAAGGCCGCTGTGGATGCCGTCCGCAAGCTCTCCGCCGACGTGGGCATTCCCGCCAAGCTGGCAGCCCTGAAGGAAGAGGATCTGCAGTTCCTGGCCGAGTCTGCCTATGCCGATGCCTGCCGCCCCGGCAACCCCAAGGATACCAGCGTAGAGGATCTGAAGGCACTGATCCGTCAGCTGATGTAATCCATTTTGCCATAAAAATGCCCGATGGCTGTTTTCAGTCATCGGGCGTTTTTCTCTTTTTTATTCTGCGTTTTCGTCGTCGATGTGGCGCTGGATGCGGTCGATGATCATTTCCAGAGCAACCAGGTTCTTACCGCCTTCCAGGACGACCAGGTCGGCATTCTTCTTGCTGGGCTCTACGAACTGCTCATGCATGGGCTTGACCGTGGTCAGGTACTGGGTCAGGACGGACTCGATGCTTCTGCCACGCTTGGCCACGTCACGCTTGATGCGGCGACACAGACGCACATCGGCATCCGTATCCACGAAGATCTTGATATCCATCTGGGAGCAGAGCTCCTTGTTCTCGAAGATCAGGATGCCCTCCACCAGAATGACCTTCCGGGGTTCCACAGTGGTGGTCTGATCCGTACGGGAGTCGGTGGCATAATCGTAAATGGGGCACTGGATGGCCTTGCCTTCCTTCAAAAGCCGCAGGTGTTCTACCATCATCTCCGTCTCAAAGGCATCGGGATGGTCATAGTTGATCTTGCGCCGCTCCTCGCTGGTGAATTCCGAGAAGGGACGGTAGTAATTGTCGTGACTCAGAACGCTGACGTCATCCTGGAAACGGTTGATCAGATTTTTCATCAGGGTGGTCTTGCCGCTTCCGCTGCCGCCTGCAATACCGATGACAATAATATTAGACATAATTGCGCTCCTCCGAGCAATTTTTATAATATAATCATTGTCCTATCTCCCCCGAAGAGGAGATAGGACAATATAATGGATTTTTTAGAGCTGACCCTTGTCGTAGGGGATACCCTCCGCCTTGGGGGCTCTGGACTTCTTGGAAGTGAAGGCCAGAAC
Source organism: Faecousia sp. (assembly GCA_045592805.1). GTDB lineage: Bacteria > Bacillota > Clostridia > Oscillospirales > Oscillospiraceae > JAZOXB01. Next base: position 3,296 of record JAZNVK010000196.1, on the reverse strand, counting down.
GATCAGGGAGACGATATAGGGCAGCATATTGTAGATCTGAGAGGGGATCTTGGCATCGATCAGGTTCTCGATCCAGCCAATGACGGACAGACCTTCGTGGACATTGCCCAGAGCACGGAAGAAACCGAAGAGCAGAGCTGCCAGAGCAATCTTGACGGGATGCCATGCACCGAAGATCATAACAGCCAGAGCCAGGAAGCCGAAGCCCGCAACACCGTTCTCAAACTTCCAGATGGAAACACCGGCGGTGATGTAGGTGATGCCGCCCAGACCGCCGAAGAGACCGGAGATCAGAACGCCGGCATAACGCATCTTGTAGACATTGATACCCACGGAGTCTGCAGCCTGGGGATGCTCACCGCAGGCACGGAGGCGGAGGCCAAAGCGGGTCTTGTACAGAACCACATAGGCCACGACCAGCAGAACCACGGTGAGAACCACGAACCAGTTCAGCTCGAAGGTGCCGAAGGTGGAGTGGAAAGCCTTTCTGGCGCCGGTGTAGAGGATCTCGGAGGAGTGGTCGTCGGGGTTGATGGCAGTATTCATGGACTTGACGATAACCGTAGCACCGGCCGTACCCAGCAGGTTCAGCGCAGTACCGACGATGGTCTGGTCAGCCTTGAAATTGATACTGGCGAAAGCCAACAGCAGGGAGTATAGCATACCGGCTGCAACGGAGGCCACGGCAACAGCGCCGAACATACCCAGACGGGTCAGAGCGGAGGCAGTCTCGTGATCATAGGGCAGGAACTTCATGACCAGGGCTCCGCCCAGGGCGCCGATAACCATGATGCCTTCCAGGCCAATGTTGATGACGCCGGAACGCTCGGAGAAGCAACCGCCCAGAGCGACCAGCAGCAGAACGGCGGCGAAGAGCAGGGTGTACTGAATGAGCAATAACATTACTTCTCGCCTCCTTCCTCAGTTTTGGCAGCGAGCTTTTTGGCACGCTTCTCCATACGCTTGTCCACCACACGGTTCAGGAAGCCCTTGAAGAAGAGCACGAAGCCGCAGAGGTAGATGATGACAGAGGTGATGAAGTCAGCGATCTGAGAGCAGTAGCTGCTCAGGTCTACGTAAGCACCACCCAGGGTGATATGCTGGATAAAGAAGGAAGAGAAGATAGCGCCGATGGGACTCAGACCGCCCAGGAAGGCAGCGGCGATGCCATTGAAGCCCATGGCGGGAACAGCGGCGGAATTGACGTTCCACTGCTCGAAGTCGGACAGGAAGTACAGGCCTGCGCCCATACCTGCCAGAGCACCGGCAATGGCCATGGTCAGGATGATGTTGCGGTTCTCCTTCATGCCGCAGTACTTGGCGGCGTGGAGGTTGTTGCCGGTGGCCTTCAGCTCATAGCCGAACTTGGTCTTCTCCAGGATGACCCAGATGACGATGGCGACCAGGATGGCAATGGGAATACCGATGGTAACATACTGGTTGTTGGAGAAGAGCTTATCCAGACCCAGCTTGGGCAGCATGGACTCCGGTGCATGGTTGATCAGGCGGTATGTATCCTTGCCTGTGGGGTCCATCTGGGATTTCAGGATCATATTGGTAGCATAGAGGCTGATCCAGTTGAGCATGATGCCGGAGATAACGACGTTCACGTTGCAGTAAGCACGCAGAGCGCCGCAGATGGCACCGGAGAGAGCGCCGGCAGCGATGGCAGCCAGCAGGCAGATGTACCAGGGCAGACCCAGATCCAGAGAGAGGCGGAGGGCAGCGGCAGCGCCCAGCACGTACTGACCGGCAGCGCCGATGTTAAACAGGCCGACCTTGTAAGCAAAGAGGACGGACAGGGAGCACATCAGCAGGGGTGCAGTCTTAACCAGGGTGTGACCCAGGTACTTCAGACGAGCCTTGGAGGAGGCACGGTTGAGGAAGTTCTTGATGACAGACACAATAGCTTCCCAGGCACCGTCGGGGTTAATGATCAGCAGGGCAATGTAACCCACGAGGAGGCCGAGCAGAATACACAGTACGGACGAGAGGATCGTCTGCACGCCGCTCTTCTTCAGCAGGGGAGTTTTTGCATACATTTCATTGCACCTCCATTCTCTTGGCGCCGGCCATGTACAGGCCAAGCTCTTCCACAGTGGTAGTCTTGGGATTCAGCTCGCCCACGATCTCGCCCTCGTACATGACCAGGATGCGGTCAGACAGGCTCATGACCTCTTCCAGCTCCAGGGACACCAGCAGGACAGCCTTGCCGGAGTCACGGTGCTTGACGATCTGCTTATGGATATACTCGATCGCGCCGACGTCCAGACCACGGGTGGGCTGCACAGCGATCAGCAGCTCGGGATCCTTATCGATCTCACGGGCAACAATGGCCTTCTGCTGGTTACCGCCGGACATGGAGCGCGCCATGGTGATGGGACCCTGGCCACTGCGGACGTCGTACTGCTCGATCAGGCGCTCTGCATAGGTACGGATATTGCCCTTGCGGAGGAAGCCGATCTTATTGGTGAACTCAGGCTCGAAGTAGCGCTGGAGCACCAGGTTGTTCTCCAGGGTGTAGTCCAGAACCAGACCGTGCTTATGACGGTCTTCAGGGATATGGCTCATGCCGCCGACAGAGCGCTTACGGATGGGCATCTTGGTGATGTCCTCGCCATTCATGAATACAGAACCGGACTTCAGGGGCTCCAGACCGGAGATACCGTAGACCAGCTCGGTCTGACCGTTGCCGTCGATACCGGCGATACAGACGATCTCGCCGCGCTTGACCTGGAAGGAAACATCCTTGACAGCATCCTTCTTATGTACCTTGGAGGCCAGGGTCATGCCTTTGACATCCAGAACCACATCGGTGGGCTTGGCTTCGTCCTTCTGGACTACGAATTCCACATCACGGCCGACCATCATGCGGGACAGCTCCGCCTTGGTGGTGTCCTTAACATTGACAGTGCCGATGTACTTGCCCTTACGCAGGACGGAGCAGCGGTCGGCAACCGCCATGATCTCATTGAGCTTATGAGTGATGAAGAGGATGGACTTGCCCTCACGAGCCAGGCCACGCATGATCTCCATGAGCTCGTCGATCTCCTGGGGGGTCAGGACGGCGGTGGGCTCGTCGAAGATCAGGATCTCATTCTCACGGTAGAGCATCTTGAGGATCTCGGTACGCTGCTGCATACCAACACTGATGTCTTCGATCTTGGCGTCCAGATCCACAAAAAGCTTGTACTTCTCAGAAAGTGCCTGGACCTTGGCACGGGCGGCCTTATGCTGCAAAAAGCCCATTTTTGTATCCTCGGCGCCGAGGATGATATTATCCAGCACGGTGAACA
>JAZNVK010000195.1:0-3242 GCA_045592805.1 Faecousia sp. | reverse complement strand
GGGGAAGCCATCATAAACATTGAAGCAGTCAATGATGTTCTGGCTCAAGGTGGTAGGATCTCCGTTATAGGCGGCGATCTCATCCAGGAAGAACTCTACACGGCCGTCCTGGCGGGCATCGGCACATAAATATCGATCAGCGTAGGGAGAACCAGTAGCAATATGCATGTTGGCCTTGTCCACCACTGCGCCAAACAAATCGCCCAGCGGCAGCACCACATTCATGCCGGGCAGGGTGACATTCAATCCAGCCATCAAGTTCTGAATGCTGACGACAACAATGGTCACATCGGGGTTGAGCTCGTAGATGCGCTCCACAACCTTATCAAAATTGTAGCGATAGCCAGCGACAGCATAGGCCAGCGTATTGATCAGGTCCTCCTGTCCATCCATAATGCCGGCAAACTCCGGCATGCATCCTACCAACATATCGCGGACACGAACTTTGGAAGCCTCAAAATCGGCAGCCATATCGGAATCAATCAGGTTAATATCGCTGTCAAACATGGTATAACCGGAACTAATCTGATTCATGACATATACGCCAAAGTTGTTCACGCCAATATCCAGCGTGATAAGATCCGCAGCAGCGACCTTGCTCTGATAGTCATTGCGCAGCACATTCAAACCATCTGTACTGCCGGTAGCATAGTTGAACCAGCCGTCTTCGCCAGTGAAGCGCCACTCGGTGTAGGAGTCGCCGCTATAGCTGTTATCCAGCAGCATACGAACTTCCTCCACACGCATGGAGCTAATGCCCAGCTGGTCGAGGTTCACCGTATCATACAATCCGTCCAGCGCATTGGCAACCTCGCGGGGATAGCTGCCTGCAGGAGAATTTTCGTAACCGAGGACGTTGGCCTCAGTCTTTGCAATCCAGTTCAACTCTGCATCGTCCATCACGCTATCAGGAATATAACCGCGCATACCATAGCCGTTAACGTTGGATGCGCCGATGGAGACATAATTGACAATGCCATCTCCATCTGGATCGAGGGCATCGACTGCAGCGCCCTCCACGGCGAAAGCCGTGACAGGCACAAGGCTGACTATCATGCACAGCACCAACAGCCATGCCTTCAGCATAGAAAGTCGTTGTTTTTTCATGACATGCTCTCCTTCTGACACTTATGAAATATGTTCATTCTCTTAAAATCGGTACGCTCATTTCTAATAATTATCTGAGCGAAACCACATATCCGAACATCATTATGCGACAAAACATGATTGAATGCAAGAGATAAAGGGAAATTGTATCTATTTTGTTACTATTGCCAAAAATAGATACAATTCTAAAAAAGCAATAAAACAAGACCCCCGAAGGGGTCTTGTCTATTTAGGAGGGAGGTGGTGGGGACACCTCACAATTTACTTTGTTACAGGGATGCGTCGATTCTGGCAACGAAGCGGGTCAGCTTGGTGATATCGTCAGTATCCAGATCACCATCGTTGTCCACATCGCCATTGAACTTGGCGCGCTCATCCGTCAGAACTTCGATACGGGCAACATGACGTACCAGTGCCGTCATATCATCGGTATCCACGTCACCGTCCAGATCCACATCGCCCTTCAGGATGGACAATGCACCCATGATCTGCTCATAGATGTACTCATGACCAGCTGCATTGGCGTGCATCTTGCTGTTGGCATTCATCAGTGTACCGACCAAACCCAGCAGGCTATTGGTGTCATCCAGATTCACATTCACATTGAGGCCTTCCGTCTCGGCATCAGACACATCAACGAACACCACGCCGCCATCCAGCACTGCATAGATGGTATGGTACACATTGGTGGCATCGATCACATACTCGAAGATCTCGCCCAGATCGATGGTCTCACCATCCACAGTTGCCGTCAAACCACGCAGGGGGTTATACATACCCACCAACAGGATCGTTGCTTCGGGATTGATGCTCTGGATCGTCTCCAGTGCTTTCACATTGTCCACTGCATAGGACACTGCAACGTAAGCGGCCTTCTCGATCAGGCTCTGGACCTGAGGATCCATCACCACGGACAGATCAGCCAGCACATCCTGCTTCACGCCCTCAGCCATGGTCAATGCTGCAGAGACCTTCTCCACACAGGTAGCAACAACGTCGCTCACCACGCCGTCAGCATAGGTAGCAGCCTCTTCCACGGCATCGGCAACTGCCGTCTTTACCAGCTTCTTCAGCTCCTTAGTATTCACGGAGTCAACATACTCCACGGCAACTTCCAGAACTGCATCCACTGCCTTATTCACCAGCTTCTTGGTGCTGGCGTTCCAGATATCCGCAGGCAGCTCTTCCAGTGCTGCCATCAGCTCAGCCTTCACCTGTGCAGCAACAGCGGCAGAATCGAACTCCTCCACCTCGGCGATCAGATCATCCACCACCTTCTCAGCGATGGTCAGGATACGGCTCTCCACCTCGGCAAGTGCCAGCTCGGTGATCACATCGGCAACAATAGCATTGGCCATTGCCTCAACATCGATGGCGCTCCAATCCATTGCCAATGTATCCAGCACTTGAGCGGTGATCTCCTCGGCTACGGCCAGCGTCTCGGCATCCACATAGCCGCTCCAATCCACTTCGTCCTTGCTCATTGCCATGTACACCATATCGAATGCGATGCTGCTGGCATCCAGCTGATAGGTGACGAGGTTGGCCTTGGCGATCTCGGCGGCATTAGCCTTCACATACTCCAGTGCGCCTGCGGAGGTCAAGCCGCTTTCGCCCAGTGCTTCCACATCAACGCCCAGCTCAGCAGCGACCAGATCGGCATACAGCTTCTCGTTACGGCCCAGACCGGTACCGGCAACAGTATCGCCGCCCAGGGCCACATAGTGGTTCTCCTCACCCTTCACGAACTGGGTATGGGTGGCGTTGAACAGCAGTGCCTCATACTTGGCCTGCAGGTCTGCGATGTAACCGTTGATGGCGTTGGTCACGTCCTCTTCCGTGGTGTTCTCAATAAGCTCCTTCAGTGCAGCAAGATCTGCAAGGAACTGCTGAACTGCGGGATCCTCGGGATCAAAGTAACCCTCAGCAACGGCGAAGGCATACAGCTTATTCAGCACCTCGGGACCATAGGTCTTCACCAGTGCCTCCCAATCGGCGGCATCAGCATTCTCCACGAAGTCGATGACGCTCTTCACATCGGCCACAAATGCAGCAGCCTCGTCCTCAGTGTAGTAGCCCTTCTCAAGACCCAGCTCGTAGAGGTAGGTCACAAACTCGCGGGCCATGGCCTTGGC
>JAZNVK010000194.1:0-13219 GCA_045592805.1 Faecousia sp. | reverse complement strand
AAGGCATAAGTTCGACCAACCAAATTAAAAATTTGGGGTCTCACTTACTCCGCTGCGCGAAATCGTTATATTGCAGTAGTCGATTTTGCAAACTGTTCGACAAATTTCTGTTTGACTTTCTGGGCAAAGGTTGCCGTTTGCCTTACTGCTCCCGTTTTCAAAGTCCCTGTGTCTAAATTGGTGCGGTTTACATAATTATATTATGGTAAATTCATCGGGTAGCTGTAGGTGCATTGCCTGTCAGCAGTGCCACGGGCGAACACGTGGGTTCGCCCCTACGGGTCATGATGGCGGTGCGGTGGGTTTCGGTGCGCCTGGTAGTCGCACTCTACGGTGATAATTGGTACGGCATCCTACTGTTCGTCAAATTTCTGTTTGACTCACTTTTGATTCCGTGGGCGGTGGACTTGGTTGTTCGCGATTCGCTATTAAGCGTAGCTTCTTCTACGGCAGCCTGCCGATCAGCTCTTTGCTGTGGTCCTTGAGCCAGCGGCGGTGGGCTTTGTGATCCGGGCAGAAACGCTCCACCTCTGCCCAGAATTTGGGGGAGTGGTTCATCTGCTTGCGGTGGCACAGCTCGTGGATGATGACGTAATCCATTACCTCCGGGGGCGCCAGCACCAGGGTACAGTTGAAATTCAGGTTGCCCACGCTGCTGCAGCTGCCCCAGCGGGTCTTTTGATTTCGGATGGTGATCCTGCCGTAGCTGATCCCCATTTGCTCTGCCCAGTATTTTACCCGTGGGGGGATCAGCGCAAGGGCGCGGTTCGCAAGCTGCCGAACCTCTTCGGGAGAGAAATTGGGCAGGGTCGGCAGTGGATGCTGCACGGTATGCTTCTCGATCCAGTTGCGGTGCTTCTCCAAGAATTGCCTTATCTCTGCCTCTGTCATGGCATAGGGGCAGCGCAGCAGCAGCGCGCCCTGCTCTGTGATCTGCAGGGCAACGGTTTTTCGGCTGCTTCGAATGACCTGATATTCCATAGAATCCCTTCTTTCCTGTCTATGATAGCACAGAAAATGAAAAAGAACATTGCTACTTTGAAAAAAATATGCTATACTGCTCTCAGAATCCAAAATAAGGAGGTTATCTTATGAGCGAAAATTATGAAGAGCTGGACAACATTGTTGTTCTCACCGATGAAGAGGGCAATGAGGTTGGCTTTGAGTTTATCGATCTGATCCAGTATCAGGGCGAGGAATTCGTGGTTCTGCTGCCCTGCGAGGACGAGGACGACGAGGTCGTGATCCTCAAGGTAGAGGACGGCGATACCGAGGAAGAGAACTATGTCAGCGTGGACGATGAGGACACTCTGATGGCAGTCTTCGAGATCTTCAAGGAGAGATTCAAGGACGAGTTCACCTTCGCTGAATAAGAAAAATGCAGCGCATACCGCAAGGGTATGCGCTGTTTTTTTACTTCAGATGCATATAGAGGGTAAAGAGTCCTTCCTCCGCCTGAAAATCGCAGTAACCGCCTACCTTTTCGCAGAGGGCGGCGATGATGCGTGTGCCATAGCCATGACCCTCTTCACGGCTATGGGGGAGTCCACGGTCGTCAAACTCCGGAGCCTCCGCAAAGGGATTTCGCACCATGACCATGAATTTCGGCTTGTTAATTACTTTGATTTCAATAAATCGCTCCGGCTCCGGCAGCGCCATACAGGCGTGGATGGCATTTTCCAGGGCATTGGCCAGAGCGGTTGCCAGCTCACTTTCGTTCACCTCGAAGGTCTCGGGAAAGGCAAAGCCCATTTTCACAGGGATCTTCAGCAGCTCTGCCTTTTTGATATACACCGCCAGCGCCGCATCGATAATGGCACTGCTGCAGTAGCGCACCACCCGGGTTTTGTCCAGAGAGAGCTCCTGCTCAGAGAGTACCTTGCTCAGCTCCTCATACTGCCTGGTCTCCACCAGGCTGGCGATGACCTTCAGCTTGTGGCGGAAATCGTGCCGCTCCCGTCGGAACGCCTCGTTTGCCTCGCCCAGCTCATTGACACGGGCAAGAACCGCTGCCACCTGTACCTGCATAATGCTGTCCTGCTTTGCCTGCTCATAGGCCAGCTGCTGGCGGCGCAGGGTCAGAATAATATGGATATAGATCACCGGCATCAGAATGAACAGCAGCCCCAGAGCCGGCAGCTGGGTGGGACGATTGACCACACTGTCAGGGAAGGTCATGACCAGGGTGATGACCACATAGAACAGCAGCCCGATGAGAGCGAAGATGCCCCAACCCCGTTTGACCCGCCGCTGCACGTCCATATAGGTGGGGCGGAGCTTGCGGTAGACCAGCAGCTCCAGGAGCGGATAGGCGATCAGCCGCACAAAAAACATCACAAGATAGCTGTCCGGGCTCAGATAGTGGTTCAGAATGCCGGTAATGTATACGATCTCCAGCACAACGGTATCCACCATGCAAAAGGTGAAGAAAAAGCGTCCGTCCCGATGCTTTGCCAGAAACCAGAACACGATGCAGCTGGGCAGCGACAGGGTCACAAGCATCAGCGTGCCGTAGTTTTCAAAGCCCAGCAACGCAAAGAGCAGGAGATTGACCAGCATCAGGGGAACCATGGTGGCAAGGGTGATGAACAGGGTCTTTTTGGGGGAATAGCGGGACTCGAACAAAAACAGGAATAAAACCAGCGTATGTACCATGGACCACAGCAGGGAGATATCTCGCAAAATAACCATCCTCAGCCCTCCTCAAACAGGTACTTTGACCAGATGCTGCGCAGCTTGCGGCAATTTTTCTCTCCCAGGAAGCTGCGGTAGCTACCGTCAAACACCACGGCTTCGTTTTCGATCTCCGTGATGTGATCCAGATTGACCGCCATGCTCTGGCCGGACAGGACAAAGCGCCTGTCAGAGGTCAGCTCCGCCACCGCCTCGGCAAAGGTGCTGCGCAGACTCAGGGAGGATACGGTTCGGTCGCCCAGGAGATGATAGCAGACCGAGCGTCTGCTGACCTCGGCGTAGAGGATGCTGTCAAAGCTGAGCTTTACGCTGCGGTCCTTTGTCTTGACCAGGAGATATTTGTCCTTCTTTTCCGCAATGCTTGCCAGCGCCTCATCCATGGTCTTGCAAAAAGCCTCTGCGGTAACAGGCTTGAGCAGATAGTCAAAGGCTCTTACCCGGAAGGCATCCAGAGAATACTCCTGGCTGGAGGTCAGATAGATGATCTTGCCTTCATAACCGGCGCTGCGCAGCTGTTCCCCAAGGGCGATACCGTTGAGGCCGGGCATGACCACGTCCAGAATGTAGATATCATAGCCGCCGATCTTCTCGGCTGCCTCCAGAAGATCCTCCGGATGAGAAAACAGCTCAAAACGGAGGTTCCGTTCCGGACGCTCCTTTCGGTATTTCTCCGCCGCCGCAGCCGCACGGGACAGGCAGCTTCTCTCATCGTCACATACTGCGATCCGCACAGTCATCCCTCCTTTTGTATTACTATAGCACAAAACAGGAAATTTGTCGATAAAAAGCAACAGAAAGGCGGGCAGACTTTTCCTGATAATTATATTGTAAAGCGACAGAAATGACGTTTGGAAGGTTAAATTTGCGCAAAAACGGCTAAATTCACACAAAGCCGCACAAGGGCAGTTTTTTTGCTATACTTCACTATGGAAAGTATGCGTAAAGCTTTTCGTCAATTTCTGCCGAAAGAGAGGCGAATCTATGGAACATCAAAACAGCACCGGCAGCCACATTTCCGATTTTTCACAGGTTCGGGTGGCGATCTGTGGGGCGCTGCCCACTGCCCACAACCATCTGCTGCGCTGCGGTGTGGTACAGATCGACCAATACCACGATGCCGCAGAGATCCCCCACAATGCGCTGTATCATCTGATCCTGGTATATGCTCCCCAGGGCGAGGGATTGCTGAACACCGTATGCACCCGAGGCGATGTGGAAGGCGCTGCCGTTCCCGTGCGGCTGTTGAACGAACCCGCCTGCAGCTCAGCGCTGATTGAACTGAAATCCACCATTCGACGCATCCTGACACAGTTAGACAGCCCTGTCTGCTGACAGAGGGAGGAGAGAAGAAATACATGAAAAAAACCATCATCTGCCTTTGTCTTTGTCTGCTGCTTTCTCTTGTGGCCTGCGGTCAAGAACCTGCGCCGGAGGCACAGACCACAGCCCCTTCTACAGAGGCGCTCAAACCTACAGCCGGGACAGAGTCGGTGGATCTCCTGCAGGAGCTGGGGCTCAATGCCGAGAGCAAGGCCGCCAGCAGCTACACTGTGGAGGTCAATTCCGCCCTGTACTCTCTGCTGGACTTCTCCGACACCCGTGAGGCGGAATTTGCCACCCGTGGGCTGATCGATGCTCCGGAGACACTGGAGCTGACCAACGAGGCAGGCCAGGTGATCTGGTCGCAAACAGCCTACAGCTTCCTGGAGGACTACGAAGAAGCCCCCGCCACCGTAAACCCCAGCCTCTGGGAGAATACCAAAAACAACCACGCCTACGGCTTATTTGAGGTCACGGAGGGGATCTATCAGGTCAGAGGCTATGACATGGCAAATCTGACTCTGATCGAGGGCGAGACCGGCTGGATCGTCTTTGATCCCCTGATGAGCGTGGAATGTACCCGAGCCGCCATGGCGCTGGTGGAGAAAAATCTGGGGCAGCGCCCCATTGTTGCCGTGATCATCTCCCACTGCCATGTGGATCATTACGGCGGCATCCGTGGCATCCTGACGGAGGAGCAGCTGGCGGACAGCAGCCTCTCCATTGAGGCACAGCTGAACAGCGGCAAGGTTCCCATTATCGTCCCCCAGGGCTTTACAGAGCACGCTGTCAGCGAGAATGTCTATGCCGGCAAGGCCATGGGCAGACGAGCCAACTATCAGTACGGCGTGCTGCTGGAGCCCGGTGAGGAGGGCAGGCTGGCCATGGGCATCGGCATGGGACAGTCCACCGGCACGGTCTCCTTCCTGCCCCCCACCTATGAGATCCGGGAGAGCGGTGAGATCATTACCGTTGACGGCATCGAACTGGAATTCCAGCTGACCCCCGGCACAGAGGCGCCGGCAGAGATGAACACCTGGCTGCCCCGGTTCAAAGCCCTCTGGATGGCGGAGAACTGCACCGGTACGCTCCATAACCTTTACACCCTCCGCGGGGCGCAGGTTCGTGATGGTGCCGATTGGGCGAAGTATATTATGGAGGCGCTGGCGCTCTACGGCGGCGAGGCAGAGGTGGTCTTCCAGTCCCACAACTGGCCCCACTGGGGAAATGAGGTCATCCGGGAGTACATGACGGATACCGCTGCTGTGTATAAATTCATCAACGACCAGACCCTGACCTACATCAACCAGGGCTACACCTCCGACGAGATCTCCAATATGATCACACTTCCCGAAGCCCTGGAGAAAAACTGGTACACCCGTCAGTACTACGGAACCGTCGCCCACAATTCCAAGGCGGTGTACCAGAAATACATGGGCTGGTACGATGCCAACCCCGTAAATCTGAACCCCCTAACCCCCACGGAAAGCGCCGAAAAATGGGTGCAATACCTGGGGGACACCGACGAAGTCCTGCGCATGGCAAAGGAGGACTTTGACAGGGGTGAGTATCAATGGGTGGCAGAGATCACCAATGTGCTGGTCTATGCCGACCCGGACAATACCGCTGCACGGCTCTTATGCACCGATGCGCTGGAGCAGCTGGGCTATCAGGCGGAGTCCGGCCCCTGGCGCAATGCCTATCTCTCCGCAGCCCTGGAGCTGCGGCAGGGCAATCAGGCCAATATTGCCGCCCAGGCCTCCTCCACCGGTGACGTGGTGAAGCATATGTCCGCCACCATGATCTTTGACTACATGGCCATCCGTCTGAACAAGACGGCGCTGGCAGAGCAGGAGTTCAAGGTCAATGTGATCCTGAACGGCGGCGCAGAGAGCTACACCCTGCACTTCATTAACGGCGTGCTGCTGTACAACGTGGGTACGGCAGAGGATGCGCAGCTTACGATCCGCTGCCCCAAGAACGCTCTGTTCTATATTGTCCAGGGCAACGCCGAGGGGGTCAGCCAGACCATGATTTTAGAGGGCGACAGCACCCTGATGGAACTGATCCTCAGCAATATGAACGAATTCCCCCTTGCAGGAAACGGGGATTTCAATATCATCGAACCTTAACAAAGGAAAGGAGAGACCGCAATGCGTACCATGACAAGACGATTTCTAAGCCTCCTTCTGACCCTTTGCCTGCTGATTTCCGCCTTCCCCTACGTACAGGCAGGGCAGACGGAGAGCGCGGCGGAGGAAGCCCCGCAGCAGGTCAGCACCGAAAATCAGACCTCTCTGGTCTACTCGGAAAATGACTTCTATTTCCAATTGGAGAGCGACACTCTCTACGAGGCAGGGGGAGAGCAGAAGCTGACGCTGCTCCGTGGCGGCGACGTGTCCGCAGCCCAGAATGTCACCCTGCTGGTCTACGACAACAGCGCCAACTACGGCAAGGACTATGTCCTTCGCTACAAGGGCGAGACCCTTGCAAAGCGGGAGGGCGCTACCAGTATTTACGAAGCCTTCCGTGACGGCGGTCAGCTCACCGACAGTGTGGAATTCGACATGAGCTACTCCATCGGCATGGAGGCTCTGGAGGGCGAGACTGTGGAGGCCGGCGCTGCCGATGCCTTCAAGCAGCTGGATGAGCTCAATGCCAAGGTCATTGAGCTGCCCATTACCTTCCCCGCCGGGGAATCTGCGGTGGAGCTCACCATGGAGCTGCTGGACGACAGCGAGCAGGAATACGAGGAGAGCCTGATGCTGGCTGTGCTGGATGCAGCGGGCAAGCTCTCCGAGACTGCGCAGGCGCTCCTGCGGATCACCGACAACGAAGCTGCCCCGCAGGTCTCCGTGGGCTTCGGCTGCGCCTATGAGATCGAGACAGATCCCTCCAGCGGCCTTGCGGAGCTGGCCTTCCGCCGTACCGGCAATCTGGCCACCTTTACCACCGCGCTGCTCCTTCGGGACGGGGAAATCCTGGGCTATGTGGACTTCTCTCCCTACCAGGAGCTGCAGTATGTCTGGGCAATGCCCGGCACCTACACCCTGGCCTCTGACGGCGCTTACACCGTCACCGGCGAGACCGTTACCGTAAAATACGTCCAGGGCTATGAGCCCCTTGCAGAGGGTGCTGACCCTGTTCTGGATGCCGTTCCCTCCACCTACGCCGCTCTGGGCGCTTCCCAGGCGACCAAGGCATGGAGCATTCCCGGCTGGTTCCCTCCCTGGGCGAAAAATACAGGCACCACCGAGACAGACACCTACATCGCCTACATGGGTACCTCCTCCACCAGCATTTTCAAAACAGGTACCTCCAATTCCAAGGGCGGCTGGAACATGAACTTTGACGGCGGTCGGGAGCATGATATCAACACCTCCGGCACCGGCAGCCGTATTTCCAAGGGCTACCGCAATATCCACTCCATCCGGCAGGATTACGACATGACCGGTATCGAGTCCATCGAGACCACCGTGCAGATGGGCGATCTGGACTACAGCAACCAGGTCATCATTGGCTTTGACAAGGTCACAAGCTCCGGCCGCAGCGAGCTGGGACGAAAAACCGTGGACAACAGTGGCAACAACACGGTAACGGTCGTCTATACCCTGCCTGATAACTGTCGGGAAAAGGGCATGATCTTCGTAGAGAACAAGGATCCCTCCAAGAGTGATGACGGCTGCCATATGTATGTCCCCGATGGCTTCAAGGCCAACAAGCGCTCTTACCGCTTTGTGGTCAGCAGCCCCGGCTACATCTACTACCGTGGTATCGGCAATGTGAAGGTCAATATTCAGGATTCCTCCAGCTCCATGCTGCTGAAAATGGGCGGGGATGTGCATGTTCCCATTGCCTATACCATCGAGGGCGGCTATCCTGTGAAACTGGTGGGCTACAAGATCCGCAATATGTCCACCCAGGCTGTTTCCGATGTGTTCCCCCTCTCGCCCGGACAGAACAGCTTTATCTTTGACCAGAATTTCTTGAAGGCATACGAGGCAACCTACTGCGCCGACACCCTCTACAACGGTGTCAGCTACAACACCTTCGAGATCATCCCCGAATTTGAGAAGATCAAGACCACGGTGGAGCTGGAGAACTCCTCCATGGGTACTCTGTCCATCCTGAACTACAGCGGCGAGCAGCTCTACGTGGGCGAGCAGATCGTCCTCTCCGGTTCTGCCTATGCCGATGTGAACTTTGTAGGCGTGTACTACAGAAGGTACAGAAACCTCTCCGGCGATATCTACGAGAGCGGCGAGGTTCACGCCCAGACCACCGGCGGCAATGTGACACTGACCCTGGGCGAATTCAACAGGATCGTCCTGCAGCCCGTATTTAAATCCAACTCCAACCAGCTGTCTCTGACCTACGAGGAGGCCAACCCCGCTGAGCGCCACGGCAAGCATGTCTTTGACAACGGCAAGGCATCCATGGTGGTGGTGAAGAGGACCGAGTACGCCAAGGGTGAGTTCTTCCCCCTGGTGGCCACTCCCGATGAGGGCTATGTGACCCGTTGGACCTCCAACGGCCGCACCTTCTACGGCAATACCTTCTACTATCAGTTAGACGGCTTTGCCGATAACAATACCCTGATGGTCGGCTTTATCCCCGAAGCGGAGCTGCAGATGGAGACCGTCACCTTCAGCGGCACGGTCAACTACTATGACTGCGTGCTGCGTGACCTGACCTCCACCACCAAGCCCCTGTCGGCGGCCAACTACATCATCACCGCCGGTCAGGAGTACTCCGGCAAATCCGGCAGTGACGGCAGCTTTTCCATCCCTGATTTCAAGGCTGTCAAGGGCGGCACCTACTCCATGATGGTGATGCACGGGGAGTATTTCCGCTATCTTCAGTTCACGCCCATTCCCACGGAGGGCGATTCTGAGGATATGAAGCTGGTCTTCCCTCAGTTCGCCAACAACAGCTTCTACCCCGACCAGGTGCGCATTGCCCTGGGTGCCGCAAACTCCAATGACAATGTGATCCAGGTTCGTGACACCGAGAGCGGCAGCATTACCGTCCGTGTGGTCTCTCAGGGTGAGGATTGCACGGTTCTGGGCGTCAAGCTCTACTTCGTCTCCACCCGTGCGGCGGACTACGGCGCAACCCTTGCCACCTACACCGCCTTCCAGAACGAAATGCTGACTGAGGAAAATGACAGCTCTATCTACACCTACTGGACGCTGGAGCTGGAGAACCCCGCCGAGCTGCCTGCCCAGTCCAGAATGTACATCGATGTCACCGCTGAGAAGCCGGTGGTGACCACGGACAGCCAGGGCAACCTGACCAGCCAGCTGCAGGAGTTCACCTCCGGCAAGGTCAACTCCGGCTATGAGTTCATCCAGGCCATCAACGATACCTCCATCGCCGTGCAGCAGAGCATTCCCGACCTGCCCGGCGCTCAGAACGGCTACAACACCAATCCGGAAGCCCTGGAGATCCCCTTCATCGGCAGCGCCGACTTCAGCTTCACCAGCACCTCCGGCGGCTTCTTCGTCAACCGCTCCATCAACGGCACCACCTATCTGGTCTGCGGCTATACCGCCACTGCGGTTTACGGCCACGGCCCCCTCTCCTCTAAAATCGACGGTGCCATGAAGACCCAGGAATACCTGAATTCCCAGGCATCCGAGGGCAGAACCACCACCGGTACCGCGGATATGGAGAATATCCTCCTGGGTCAGGGCGGTGCCAACCAGGGCGGCGGTAACGGCGGTGACCAGCAGGCCACAAAGAAGCCGCCCTCTCCCTGGACCATTTCTCCCGCTTACCTGATTAAGATCGCCCTGACTCCCGGCGTAGACGAGAACGGCGAGGACAAGACCTTTATCACCGGCTATGAGCTGGCATTCGGTCTGGATGTTTTCTTCCGCAAGAGCATTCCCTTCAGCGTTTACGGTGTGCCTTTCTACGTGGCATTTTCCGTCATGGTGGAGGCTTTGATCCAGGCGCAGATGCAGCTGCAGCCCGGTACAGCCGTCCCCGGTCAGGATATCTCCCTGATGCTCTATCAGATGTGCCACGACCCCGACCAGATGGACAGCGCGGTCAGGAGTGAGCAGTTCTTTTTCTCCGTGCCGCTTTTGTCCATGGGCTTGCGGGCCGGTATCGGCTACGACTGCTTCCTGGGCGTGTACATCGACGGCACCATCTCTGCGCCCATGATGTTCCAGCTGGATCCCAACTTTGACGTAGCCGGACAGATCGGCTTTACCCTGGCCATCGGCGCGGATCTGGTACTCTTCAATGCCAAGTACAACCTGATCACGCCCACCGCCAAGTACGGCAACGAGAATCTCCAGGACGACCTGAAGACCGTGCAGGCGCACATGAATATCACACCTCCCGTCATCGAGCTGAACAGCGTAGACAACAGCGCTCCGGCTACCAAGACCCGTGTTCTTGCCCGGGGCGAAAAGACGCCGGAGCTGGAGGATGTGATCAACGAGATGTCCTTCAGCCTCATGGAGCGACCCGAGCAGGGGACGAATCTGCTCCGTGCCGGCAGGATCGACAGTGACGTGCTGGCAGAGGGTGTCTTCAAGAACACCCAAATCCACCTGTACAAGCTGGAAAACGGCAATATTCTGGCCATGTTCCTCATGGACAACGGGGAAGAGGGCATGAACTACCTCTCCGCTGCCTATGCCATCAGCGCCGACAACGGCAAAACCTGGAGCGAGGTACAGCTGATCAGCAACAACATCGGTCAGGCGGTCTCTTCCGTGCAGTTCAATATCAACATCTATGAGCTGCAGGATCGGCTGCTGGTCACCTGGTCCGAGGCCGACTTTGAAAAGGCACTGTCCGGTGTGGATCTGAACAACCTGACCGCCGGCCAGATCGCCACTGCCATGAATGCCATGAATCTCCGTGGCCGCTTCATGGATGCCGCCACCGGCGAGCCCATGGGCGAGGCCTTCACCATCGCTGAGAACTCCACCGTGGCCTGCGCCGCCCTCAATGCGGTTCAGAACGGAGATATGGTCTATGTTTACTACCAGCGCAATATCTTTGATACCGACGAGGATGCCACCATTGGCGATCTGCTGGCCACCCAGCGCACCATTGCCCTGGCCGCTGCCAATGTAAACGCAACCGACGTTTGGACCTCTACCCCCGTCCGTGCTGAGAATGAGAACGGTCAGCAGTACCGTATTGCAGATGTCACGCCCTTTGTCCACGACGGCGTCATGGGCGAGATCATCGTGCTGGATCGGGATGGTATGCTGGTCACCTACAACGAGGAGACCGGCCAATGGGACAACAGCAACGAGGATCGCCAGCTGTTCCTGCGCACCTACGATTTCGACGAGGATGGCAAGCCTGTACCCACTGCGCTGCTGCCCCTCACCGATGCAGCTTCCTGCGCCCAGGCACCGAAGGTGGTCAGTACCGAGGATTACCTCCATCTGCTTTGGAATCAGGATGGCGACATCGTCTACCTGACGGACTTCGTTGCTACCTACAAGGATCATCCGGACGTGCAGAGCAGCGCCATTGTGCTGCTGAACGAGGACGGCACCGTCACCCTGCCGGAGCAGGAGTCCACCGCCGGTCATTACATCACCGGCAGCAGGAGCTTTGAGATCGGCACCACCTTCACTGCCTCCATGGCCGATGACGGCAATGTGTTCCTGGCATGGATCGCCGCCGATGACGAAAAACAGGATCTGAATCCTGTGGACGAGGTCTACGGCGTGATCCTCAATACCGTGACCAATCAGGAGGCAATGATCCTCAGTGGAGATGAAGGCGGCAGCGAGACCACCTATCAGCTCTGGGCAGTGGGTGCTCCCATTGCTCTGACCGACGAGGACAGCCTCATCGGCGCTATCTCCAGCATCTGCATGGAGAGCGGCAAGGAGAGCAAGTTCCTCCTGGCCTTCACCAAGCTCAACGCCACGAAGCGCAGTGACGTTTCCTCTGCGGATCTGTTGGTGGTGCAGAGCGTCGATGCTCCCGAGCTTGTTCTGGACGAGGTGGATGCTCCCGACTATCCCATGCCCGGCAGCGATATGAGCGTGCTGGTCAGCTTCACCAACAAGGGTCTGGAGCCCCTGAAGGGGGCTGAGTTCACCGTCTCCGGTGTGGGCGAGACTGTGACACAGAATTATGATGCAGCCCTCCTGCCCGGTGAAACTGTTACTGTGGAAATTACGGTGCCGGTTCCCGAGAACTTCAGCGCCGATGCCACCCTGAACGTTACCGTCTCCGGTGTGGGCGAGCAGGCGGACTACAGCGACGAAGGTACTGCCGAGATCTACTACGGCGCCTACTTCATCCTCCGTGAGATGAGCCGCCTGGTCAGCGTACCCAATACCACCGATTGCCTGACCTATACCCGTGTTTACAACATCGGTAACAGCGCCGGCAGCCCCAAGCTGACCTTTGAGAACACCATTTTCGCCAGCGATGAGTTCTACAAGGAGTACACCTTCCAGTCCGAGGCTGTGGTCGCACCCGGCGAATATCTGGATCTGGAGTACACCCTGGCCGATACCCTCATCAACACCCAGCGCACCGCCCAGCTGGTGGTGGCCTGCGGCGAAAACGCAGACCAGAGAATGGACTCCTTCATGCCCGTGCAGGATATTCTGGTGGAAGAGCCCACCACCCCCGCCGACGAGATCTTTACCGATCTGGAAGGCCACTGGGCTGTGGACTACATCACCGAGATCTACGACGAGGGTCTGATGATCGGCACCACCGAGACCACCTTCTCTCCCGATCAGGCTACCACCCGTGGCATGCTGGCCACCATCCTCTACCGTCTGGAGGGCGAGCCTGAATTTGAGGGTGCCTGTCCCTTTACCGACGTACCTGCCGGTGTCTACTACGAGAGGCCTATCGCCTGGGCTGCGGAGCAGGGCATCCTGCAGGGCTACGGCGACGGTACCTTCGGCCCGGAGAATATCGTGACCAGAGAGCAGATGGTGACCATCTTCTACCGCTACGCCAAGAGCAAGGGCTATGACGTATCCGCAACGGGCGACCTGAGCGGCTTTACGGATCAGACCAATATCAGCCCCTATGCGCTGGATGCGGTAACCTGGGCTGTGGGCAGCGGCCTGATCAACGGCACAGAGCCTACCCTCTTAGAGCCTCTGGGCAGCACCACCCGCGCCCAGATCGCCGCCATCATCGTCCGTTTCCGGGACTATATCGCAAAAGAATAAGCCAATAACCGAAAACC
>JAZNVK010000193.1:0-15629 GCA_045592805.1 Faecousia sp. | reverse complement strand
GGTGGTCTTGCCAGCCAGGCCCAGGGTATCGCCGGTCAGGACGGAACCGAGCTTGGTAACAACGCCCAGGTCGCCGCAAGCGATCTTGGCAGCCTTGGTGGTGTTCTTGCCCTTCGGGAAGAAGATGTTGCCCAGCTTCTCAGAGTCGCCGGTACGAGCGTTGACAACGGTCAGGGTGTCTTCGATGTCACCGGAGATGACCTTGAAATAGGAGTTCTTACCATACTGGTCAGCCATGGTGTTGAAAACGAATGCCATCGGGCTGCCGGAGGGGTCGAGAGCCAGCTCAGATTCCTTGCCGTCTTCGTCGACGGTGATCATAGGCTTGCCATCGAGGGGGGACGGAGCGTACTTGACGAGGTTCTTCATCAGAAGCTCGGTGCCGAGACCGTTCATTGCGCAGCCACAGAAAACGGGGGTGATGGCACGCTGCTTGATGCCGTCCTTGATGCCCTTGAGCAGCTCTTCGGGGGTGAAGGGCTCTTCCATGAAGAACTTCTCCATGAGCTCTTCGTCGGTCTCAGCGACCTGCTCGTTCAGAGCCATCATGTATTCTTCGATCTTCTCTTCGGCATCGGCGGTGAGGGCGATTTCCTTACCGGCAACGTCGTAAGCCTTCTTGGTGATCAGATCCACAACACCAACAGCCTGCTCACCGTTGAGGACGGGGAAGGTGAAGGGGATGGCGGTAGCGCCGAAGGTCTCATGGATGGCGTCGTAGGTGCCGAAGAAGTTGGCATGCTCCTCGTCCAGCTTGGAGACATAGAACATAGCGGGCAGCTCAGCATCGGCCAGAGCCTTCCAGCCCTTCTCGGTGCCGACGGCGATGCCGGACTTGGCGGTCAGGCAGATGATGCCGGCATCGGCAACACGCAGAGACTGCACGATCTCAGCAGCGAAGTCAAAGTAGCCGGGGTTGTCCAGAACGTTTACCTTGGTGCCGGCATACTCAACGGGGATCACAGAGGTCTTAATGGAATACTGGCGCTTCTTCTCTTCATCGTCGAAGTCAGAGACGGTGGTGCCGTCAGCACGCTTGCCAAGACGGGTGATCGCCTTGGTCAGGTAGAGCATGCTCTCGCACAGGGCGGACTTGCCGTCGCCGCCGTGACCCAGCAGCGCAACATTGCGGATATCCTTCGCAGTGTACATATTTTTGAAAATCTCCTTTCTCATCGCAGCCGGGAGTTGGCTGCAGGGGCATATCGTTGATGCCACAATTAGTTCCATTATACACGATAGAAAACAATAATGCAATCGTGAAATACAAAAAAATTGAAATATTCCCGGAGAAAAATCGGGATTTTTACAGTTTGCGCAGGATCAGTGAGACCAAGGCGGTTACGCCCAGCCATAAAAACTGATAGGCGGCGATATACAGCACAGTGGTCAGGTTCTCGCTGCCACTGAACAGCAGCATGGTGGCCAGCACCAGACCGCCCACGCCGGCAAGCAGGGAGAGGATCAGTGCCGCATAGGAGCTGATCTTCAGACGGTGGGAAGTGCCAACGGTGGCGGCGAAGGCTGTGAAGGTGTTGTTGGCGATCAGTGCGCCCTGTACGCGGCTGTCTCCGGGCGCGGTTTCGGAGAGACGGATTCTTTGGGGATACTCCGGGCATCGAATCGCTTCGATGGACATATCGTACTTCTGCGCAATGAGCTCCGGAGAGATCAGGAAATCCCGCGTGGCCAGGACGGGGGTAAAGTTCCGATTGCTCAGAATATCCCGCAGGCCGGTGGTGGCGGAGGGGCTTGGCTTGTACTTTACGGCAAAGATCCCCGCCAGTTCACCGCTGATGGCCACGTAGACCGCCTGACGCACCTTTGCCCCGTTGGGCATATGCACGCCCATGCTCCGCATAAAGGAAACCGTGCCGATGAGCACCTCATCTCCCAGAATTTCGGCACCCATGCCGTTGTTCTCGTAGAAGCGATAGCTGGTGGCGGTTAAAGCCGTGGCGCCTTCAGAGCGCAGCAGCTCCTCAAATAAGTGCACTAGGGGATTTTCTGCGGCAGCAAAGGCGGCATGGGCATAGGCAATGACCCGTTCGGCACGGTAAGTGCCGTAGAGCTTCATGCCGTTGGAACTGAAGCAGCCCGTGGGGAACAGATCCTCATCCCGCAGGATGATGGTATGTTTTTTTCCAAAGGTACGGGCGCTGTGCCAGCCGCACAGAGCGCCACCCTGTTTTGCCAGCTTTTTGGCAAGAGAGGCGAAGGCGGTGGGGTAGGAGGCGGCAGCGAAGAGGGGCGTTGCACAGAGCAGGATCAGCAGCCAGGCAACGATAAAAGAGCATGCAGTAAAATAGTGCAGCAGGAAGGCGATGCCGCAGCTCAGGGGCAGCAGACAGGTGGCATAGAGGCACAGCACGGTCTGCGGCGCGTCGGGCTGACTTAAGCGGGCGGTATAATCCTCAATGTCGGCGGCATCCTTCCGCAGAGAGTCGCTGTCCGGCAGGAGCTGTCCTGCGTCATAAAGTCCCATGGGCTTGCTGAAGCTGCATACAGCATAGAGGCTGCGGGCATAGCCGATGTGCTGTCGGCTAATGGAATACTGCAGGAAGAAAATGAAAAAGGTCACACAGGGCGCGTAGCAGTAGAGCAGTCCGTTGCCGCCGATAAAGCAGCGAATAATACACAGCAGGCTCAGGGGAATAGAGATCGTATATACGCTGATCCTAACCCGCAGCAGATCCCGAATGCCCTTGATCGGCACCTCGTAACCGAGACCCAGGGTCAATAGCATAGCTGCAAGGGCGAGGACATCGCCGTAGGCTTCAGGTAACTGGATAGGGAATTGCTCGCCATAGGCAAGCCATACCAGCAGAAGCAGGGAGAAGAGGACGGGAATCAGCATGAGCAAGGTGCGGATTCGCCGCAGACCAAAGCCATGCAGCTCCTTGCTCAGCAGCTCTCTGCAGGAGGCGGTCTGAAGCTTTTGCTCCCTTTGTGCCCGTCGCAGGCTTCTCTTCTTGCTGCCCTGTTTTTCTGTCAGCACCAGAGGCGGCTGGAACTCTGCCTTTGCTTCCGCTGCAGGCTTGGGAGGCGTCGCTGCCGAAACCTTTCCGTGCTCGGCAATGACAGCCTTTACGGGAATCCCTCGGGTCTGCTCCATGGATACGGAGCTCTCCGCCTTGGTCTTCGCCGCTGGTTTTATGGTGAACTTTTCTGTTTTGGGATCGGTGGCGATTTTGACGGGGGCATCATCCACAGGGGGAGGAACCTTCGGAACGGAGCGAATGGCGGGGAAGACCAGGGTCGAGGATTTGATATCCTTTGCCGGCGGTTCTTTGGGCGCTGTGGGCGGTTCCTTCGGCGCGCTGCTGAATTCCCGGATAATATCCTCCAGATCATAGCTTTCCGACACTGCCGGCATATTCAGTTGTTCCGGATCGTGTCGCTTCATGGTCTTATCCTCTCTGGCGAACGGCTTCGTAGAGCAGAATCGCGGCAGCGGCAGAGGCGTTCAGGGAGGAGATCTGACCCTTCATGGGGATGCTGACCTTGAAATCGCAGTGTTCTGCCACAATGCGGCTCATGCCAACACCCTCGTTGCCGATGACAATGGCGGCGGGCAGGGTGAGATCTGCCTGATGGAGCACCGTAGCACCTTCGGCGGCGGTACCGAAGACCCAGACACCCTGTGCCTTCAGATCCCGGAGGGTGGAGGCAATATTGGAAACCCGTGCCACGGGCATGTACTCCAGTGCTCCGGCGGAGGCTTTGCCCACCACAGCGGTAAGACCCACGCTGCGGCGTTTGGGAATGATCACACCGTGGGCACCGGCACATTCGGCGGTACGGATAATGGCTCCCAGATTGTGGGGGTCGGACAGCTCATCGCAGACCACCAGCAGGGGGGCTTCTCCCTTGTCCCTTGCTGCCTGAAGGATCTCATCCACAGTGGCATATTCGTGGGCAGCGACGGAGGCAATAATGCCCTGATGGGCGCCGGTGGGGCTCATATCATTGAGCTTGCGGCGGTCGATGCGTACCACCACGGCACCTGCCTCCTTTGCCATGGCGGCCAGACGACCCAGGGACTTGTCTGTGTCACCGTCAGCAAGGAAAACCTTGTTAATGGCACGGCAGGAGCGAATGGCCTCGGTTACGGCATTTCTGCCTTCGATCATACCTTCGGAGAGCGCCTCATTGCGCTCGGTTCTCTCTTCTCGTTTCATAGTATCTCCCATAAGTATTGTTTAGCATTTTTTCGTCTATCTTGTGTATTATATCAAAAAATAACACAAGATACAATATCTAATAAGAATTAACAGAAAATTTACAGCCTATTTTCGCTGCATTCATTGCGAAAGAGGAAAATATGTGATATCATCCAAAGGATTGTGTCATACTATTGAGAAAAAGGAGATGAGTCAATGTCGAATCCGGATCCCAAAAACAACCAGAATAACAAACCGTCCAGAATGCCGATTTTGCTGTTGGTGATCGCTGCGCTGGTGCTGACGGTGTTTGGCAATCGGATCGTAAACTGGTTCCTCTACGGGGACCAGAAGGAGGTCACTTACGACGAATTCTTAAGCGCTGTGGCGGAGGATCGGATAGAGGAGATCCAAATCGGAGAGGAGCAGATCCTGTATACGCTCCGTGAAGACGAAAAGAAAATTGAGTACTATACCAACCGAATTCCCGGCTCTGATATCAGCGATGTGACCAATATGCTGCGGCGAAACGATGTCACCATCGAGGGTGTCTATATAGAGGAGGGCGGTTCCTTCTTCCTCAACTGGATTTTGATGCCCCTGATTATGATTCTGGGTCTGTCCCTGCTGATGCGGCTGTTTTTAGGCCGTGGCGGCGAAGGCGGCGGCCTGGGCGGTATCGGTTCCATCGGCAAGAGCAAGGCGAAGGTCTATATGGAGAAGGAGACCGGCATCACCTTCCGTGACGTTGCCGGTCAGGACGAGGCCAAGGAATCCCTGGAGGAGATCATTGACTTCCTCCACAACCCCAAGAAGTATACGGCCATTGGTGCCAAGCTTCCCAAGGGTGCGCTGCTGATCGGCTCTCCCGGTACCGGTAAGACCCTGCTTGCCAAAGCGGTGGCAGGTGAGGCACACGTGCCCTTCTTCTCCATCTCCGGCTCGGACTTTGTGGAGATGTTTGTGGGCGTGGGTGCCAGCCGTGTCCGTGACCTGTTCAAGGAGGCAACCAAGGTTGCCCCCGCCATCATCTTTATTGACGAGATCGATGCCATCGGCCGCAGCCGTGACAGCAAGTTCGGCGGCAACGACGAGCGGGAGCAGACTCTGAACCAGCTTCTGGCAGAGATCGACGGCTTCGACTCCTCCAAGGGTGTGGTCATTCTGGCGGCCACCAACCGACCGGAGATTCTGGATAAGGCGCTGCTCCGTGCAGGTCGTTTTGACCGCCGCATTATTGTAGACCGTCCCAACCTGGAGGGACGCTACCAGACCCTGCAGGTGCATACAAGGAATATCAACCTCTCCGATGATGTGGATCTGAAGAAGCTGGCGCAGGCCACTGCAGGTGCAGTGGGCGCAGACCTTGCCAACCTGGTCAATGAGGCAGCCCTTCGGGCGGTGCGCCAGGGCAGGCAGGCGGTAAATCAGGAGGATCTGCTGGTGTCCTTTGAGGTGGTTATTGCCGGTACGGAAAAGAAGGGTACAGTGCTCACCGATATCGAGAAGCGGATCGTCGCTTATCACGAGGTGGGTCACGCTCTGGTGGCGGCGCTGCGCAAGCACTCCCAGCCCGTATCCAAGATCACCATCGTTCCCCATACCTCCGGCGCACTGGGCTATACCATGCAGATGCCCGAGGAGGAGAAATACCTGCGCTCCAAGCAGGAGCTGCTGACGGAGCTGGAGACCCTTCTGGGCGGCAGAGCTGCGGAGCAGTCTGTCTTTGGTATCCAGACCACCGGCGCAGCCAATGATATCCAGCGTGCTACGGAGCTGGCCCGCCGTATGGTGACCCAGTTCGGTATGAGCGACAAGATCGGCCTTATGGCTCTGGCGGCAACGCAGAACGAATATCTGGACGGTCAGGCCTATATGGACTGCGCCCAGAGTACCGCAGCCGATGCCGACAGTGAGGTGCAGAAGCTGCTCAACAGCTGCTACGACTCCGCCAAAACTCTGCTGCAGGAGAACCGTGGCCTTCTGGACGAGATCGCCCTGTATCTGCTGCAGAAGGAGACCATTACCGGCGACGAGCTTATGGCCTATGTCAACGCAGATAAAATCCGCCTCAACGGCGAAACAGGAGAACTGTAAATGAACTGGGATAAAATCAAAGAATTCTTTACCTCCCTGACCTTGGAAAAGGTACTGCCGGGTCTTCTGATCCTGGTGGTGGGCATTATTGTTGTAAAGCTGATCCTGCGTCTGGTAAATCGGGCGCTGGATCGCTCCCATCTGGACAAAACTGCCTTTACTATCGTCAAGGCAGTGATCAAGGTCGGTCTGTACTTACTGGTGATCCTCATTGCGGCAGGAAGCCTGGGCATCGACGTTACCAGCCTGATCGCCCTGTTGAGCGTAGTTTCCCTGGCCGTTTCTCTGGCAGTACAGAACGTGCTGAGCAACGTGGTAGGCGGCGTGACCCTTTTAGGCAGTGACCCCTTCCATGTGGGTGATTATGTGGTCATCGGCTCTGACAGCGGTATTGTGAAGGAAGTGGGACTTCAGTATACCAAGCTTCAGGGCTTCAACGGCGAAGTGGTCTACATACCCAATAGTGAGGTAGTCTCCTCCCGTGTGTGCAACTACACCGTAGAGGGCAAGCGCCGGGTGGAGCTGAAGTTCTCTGCAGATTACGATTCCTCCATCGATCTGGTGAAGGAGACCATTCTGGCAGCGGCCAGCCACCCCAAGATTTTGCAGGACCCGGCGCCTGAGGTAGTAGTCAGCGAATACGCCGCCAGCAGCGTGGATTATCTGCTGCGTATTTGGGTGAAGGCGGAGGATTTTGCAGAAGTAAAATTCTACGTTATGGAGCAGGCAAAGCGCAGCTTTGACGCTGCCGGTATCAATATCCCCTTCCCTCAGGTGGATGTGCATCTGAAGCAGAAATAATACATACAGCCGTGGCGCAATAACTGCATTACAGCTGCCAAGATGTCGAAGAACCCCTGTTTTCTCCTAATGAAAACAGGGGTTCTTTGATGTTCTGAGGAAGCCGAGGAAATCCTCGGCTTCCTTTTTTATAGGGACGGGCTGTCTGTGCATACAATGGAGCAGGGGACTTAGGGCTTATGCTGTTCGCCGCCGTGGCACTCGGGGAAAAAGGCCTGCATGGGGAACTCAATGCGGCTGAAGAGCTCACAGGGATCCTCTTCGCAGCACTCCTCCTCGCAGCACTGCCGGGAGGGGGCGCAGTATTCGCCCACCTCTACGGAGAGCTGGGTGCCCCGTTGCAGCCGAATGGTGGAGAACTGACCGATGGTCACATACAGCCGCTTACCCTCTACGGTAAACACCAACGGCTCTTCAAAGCTGTCAGCGATGACCTGGGGCGGCTCGGTCAGATCTGCCTCGCAGCAGCGGCACTGGCAGTACTCCTTGATCTTTGAGGAAAGCACCATGGGGTCCAATGCCTCCAGCACTGCCTCGGGGCGATCCTTCTGCAGCAGATCCTCCGCACTCAGCAGGCCATCGCTGCTGGAGAAGATCTTGGCTTTGCTCTTGCCGCCGTAGAGCACGGCGCGTTTGGCAAAGACCGCCAAACCCGTAATGGTCTGAGGACGCATCCCACCCAGAAGGGCATCACCCATAATGCGGTAGTAGAAGGTCACATCCACGGCATACCAGCCGGATTTGTAGGCCAGAGGCTCCGTGTCCACCGAGGCATAGAGCAGCTCCGCATAGCGGATCTTCACGCCTCCGGCGCTCTCCAAAGCGCTCTGGGAGGATTGGGTCAAATAGACCCTCAGATCATCGATGCAGTCCTTATCCAGGCAGGAATCGGTGATCTGCTGTGTATGGATACACACGGGGCTGCAGACATCTGTGCAGTCCCTGCTTTGCGTGGTAGTTTCAGGCATAGCAATTACCTCCTGTAAGAACGATCAAGCAAAAATTTGCTTTCACAACATTGTATGCACAGATCGCGGGAATGTGAAACTGTACCATAGACAAAACGGATTTTCTGTGGTAAAATGGTGGTAATCATAAAATGGAAGAGGTATGCGCATGAAGACAGATGTTTTAGGCGTGCAATATGATAATGTGACCATGGAAGAGGCGCTGCAGATCGGCAGACAGCTTTTGCAGGGCGAGAAGGCGGCCTACTGTGTCACCCCCAATGCGGAGATGGCCTATGAGGCACTGCACGATCAGGACTTCTGTGCGCTGCTGAACGGGGCGGATCTGGTGCTGCCCGATGGTGCCGGTGTGGTGCTGGGTGCGAAGATCCTGAAGACACCCTTGAAGCAGAAGGTGGCGGGCATTGAATTTGCCCAGAATCTTCTGCCCATTCTGGCGGAAACCGGCTCCAAGCTCTATCTTCTGGGCAGCAAGCCCGGTGTGGCAGAACTGGCGGCGGAGAAAATGCTGCAGAAGCATCCGACCCTGCGGATCTGCGGTATGCAGGACGGCTATTTTCAGGACGAGGATGCCGTCATTGCCGGGATCAACGAGGCGGAGGCCGATGTGCTCTATGTCTGCCTGGGCGCGCCTAAGCAGGAGAAGTTCATGCAACGACACCAGGCGGACTTAAAGGTCAAGCTGATGATCGGTCTGGGCGGCACTCTGGACGGCATTGCCGGTACGGTGAAACGTGCGCCCAAATGGATGATCAAGCTGCAGCTGGAGTGGCTGTACCGCCTGATCAAGCAGCCTAAGCGTCTGGGACGCATGATGCGTCTGCCGAAGTTCATCTTCGCAGCCGTGAAAAAAAGAATGAAGGGGAAATCATAATGGGAAAGCTGATCGTATTCGAAGGTACTGACGGTTCCGGCAAGTCTACCCAGTTTGCGCTTCTGACCAAGCGCCTGCAATCCATGGGCGTGGATTTTAAGACCATGGAATTCCCCCAGTACTCCCAGCCCTCCTCCGCGCTGATCCGTATGTACTTAGGCGGTGAGTTCGGCACCAGACCCTCTGATGTCAATGCCTATGCTGCCTCTACTTTTTACGCTGTGGATCGCTATGCGTCTTATCGCAAGGTTTGGCGGGAATACTATGAAAAGGGCGGTCTGATGCTCTCTGACCGCTATACCACTTCCAACGCCGTCCATCAGGCATCCAAGGAGCCTGCAGAGCATCGGGAGGACTTTTTCCGTTGGCTGTATGAATTTGAATACCGCCATATGGAACTTCCCAAGCCCGATGTCGTCATATACTTGGATGTTCCCACGGATCTCACGGGTAAAATGATGCGCAAACGGGAGCAGGATACCCATACCCATGCGGATATCCATGAGCAGAACATGGACTATCTGCGCCTCTGCCGCAAGACCGGCCTGGAGGCGGCGAAGTTCTACGGCTGGAACATTATCAACTGTGCCGAAAATGGCAAGATGCGTTCCATCGATGACATTCATAATGAAATCTTCGCTCTGGTGCAGAAATGTTTGGAGGAGTAAAATATGGTATATATTATTCTTGGTAAGGGCTTTGAAGAGGCCGAGGCGCTGATCCCCTGTGATTTGCTGCGCAGAGCCGGTGTAGAGGTCTGCTTTGCCGGTATCGGCGGCCGTGAGGTCACCGGTGGCCACGGCATTACCATTTGTGCCGACTGTCTGGCAGAGGAAGCACCCCTGACCGAGGCGGAGATGCTGGTGCTCCCCGGCGGTCTGGGCGGTGTTGCCTCCATTCTGGGCTGCGAAAAGGTCATGCAGGCGCTGCCTGTGGTCTATGAGAAGGGGAATTACGTGGCTGCCATCTGCGCCGCTCCCACCATCCTGGCGAAGCTGGGTATCACCGACGGCAAGTGGACCACCTGCTACCCCGGCATGGAGGAGCAGATGGGCAATGCCAAGATGTCCCAGCTGGTTGCCAGCCGTGACGGCAATGTGATTACCGGCCGTTCTGCCGGCACCGCCTTTGATTTTGCCCTTGAACTGATCGCAGCCCTCTGCGGTGGCGAAAAGGCAAAGGAAATTGCCCGCCAGATCGTCTTTAATTAAAGGAGGACGAAAATGTCTGATAAAATGTATGATCCCTATACCGGCGAAGAGATCTCCATCGATGATCTGATCTCTCAGGCCAGGGAGCAGAGCGAAAGCGCTCCCGGTATGGCCTTCACACAGCCGGAGCAGCCTGCTGTGCCCCAACCTGCCCCTCAGCCTGCCCCTCAGCCGGCAGAGGACTTCCCTGAGGAGTTTATGCCGGATTTTGGCGATGCCTTTGATGATTACGGTGTCTACGATGAGCCTTCCGTCCGTCTGCCCCAGATGGGCAGCTATGAAGTGGGCGGCTACGAAGAGCCGGAGGATGAGGGGCTGCCCTACGAGCCCTACGACAGCGAGGAGGAGGAAGCACCCCCTCCCAAGAAGCCCAAGCGCAAGCACCGCCGTCGCTTTGTTCCTCTCTTTGTCAAGGTGCTGCTGTATCTGGTGCTGGTGGGTGTTGCCGCCGTTGGCCTGGGCTACGGTGCCTGGGAGTGCGCCCAGGATGTGCTGGCCTTCGGTCGCTCCGACGATATGCTTACCGTCACCATTAAACAGGGCGATACCGTAGAGGATATTGCTCAGATGCTCAAGGAGGAGGGGGTTATCAAGTACCCCTGGCTCTTTAAGTTCTACTGCAATTTCACCGACTCCAACGACACCATGGATCCCGGCACCTACGAGATCAGCTATAATTTCGACTACCATGCCCTGGTGGACGGCATGATCGCCAACAGCCCCAACCGTACCACCGTCCGTGTTATGATCCCCGAGGGCATGACTCTGTCCCAGATCTGCGCATTGATGGAGAAGAACAAGGTCTGCTCCGCAGCCGATCTCATGGTCTGCGCCGCCGAGACCGAGTTTGACTACTGGTTCCTGGAGGAGATCCCCTATGGCGAGGCCACTCGCCTGGAGGGCTTCCTCTTCCCGGACACCTACGACTTCTACGAGAGCGACGACCCCGAGCGTGTACTGGACAAGCTCCTGAGCAACTTTAATAAGAAGTTCTCCGAGCAGGCACAGGAGCAGTTGGAGCTTCTCAATGAGCAGCTGGCCCAGCGCTGGGCCGACGGCGGCTACGACGAGAGCTATATCGCCTCCCACAAGCTGACCATCCGGGATCTGATCACCGTAGCCTCCATGATCGAGAAGGAGACCGCCGATGCCAGCGAGAGCGGCAACATCGCCTCCGTCATCTACAACCGTCTCTGCAACCCCGGCAGCTTCCCCTGCCTGCAGATCGACGCTACCGTGGTCTATGCCCTGGGCGGCATCGACCATCCTCTGACCTACGAGGACACCCAGGTGGACAGCCCCTACAACACCTATCTTGTCCAGGGTCTTCCCGCAGGCCCCATCTCCAACCCCGGCCTGTCCAGCATCACCGCTGCCCTGAATCCCCAGGATACGGACTATTTCTACTATGCTCTGGATAATTCCACCGGCTTCCACCACTTCTCCGAGACCTACGATGAGCACAACCAATTCTTACAGGAGCAGAACAGCAA
Organism: Faecousia sp.; assembly: GCA_045592805.1. Taxonomy (GTDB): domain Bacteria; phylum Bacillota; class Clostridia; order Oscillospirales; family Oscillospiraceae; genus JAZOXB01. The sequence goes on along the minus strand of JAZNVK010000193.1, from coordinate 4,022 downwards.
TGAGGACTAAACCGGAATTACTGGCACCTGCCGGCGATATGGAGCGGCTGAAAATGTCCGTTCTCTACGGTGCTGATGCGGTCTATCTGGCGGGGACAAGCTTTGGCATGCGCTCCTTTGCGGGGAATTTCTCCCCTGAGGAGCTGCGTGAGGCTGTCCGCTATGCCCACAGTCACAATGTCAAGGTGCATACCACTGTCAACACCATGCCCCGTGGGGCAGAGCTTGCCGCTCTGCCCGCCCATCTGGAGCTGCTGAACGATTGCGGCGTGGATGCCCTGATCATTGCGGATCTGGGCGTGTTCCGCATGGCGGAGAAATATGCCCCCAACTGTCAGCGCCATATGTCCACCCAGGTCAGCATTGCCAATGCCGCCTGCGCCACCGCCTGGTACGAGATGGGCGCACAGCGTGTGGTGCTGGCCAGAGAGCTGTCCCTGGAGGAGATCCGTGCCATCCGCCAGAATACCCCTAAGGAGCTGGAGATCGAGACCTTCGTCCACGGTGCCATGTGCGTCAGCTACTCCGGCCGCTGCCTGCTGTCCAACTATATGACAGGCAGAGACAGCAACCGTGGCGCCTGCGCCCAACCCTGCCGCTATGAGTATGCCCTCATGGAGGAGAAGCGGCCCGGGGAGTATTTCCCGGTCTTCGAGGACGAGAAGGGTACATACATTATGAACTCCCGTGACATGTGTATGATCGACCACCTGGGCGATCTGATGGATGCCGGTGTGGACTGCCTGAAGATCGAGGGCAGAGCCAAATCCGCCTACTATGCCGCCATTGTCACAGGCGCTTACCGCCATGTGCTGGACGATGTGGCTGCAGGCAGACCCATCGACCCCATCTGGCGGGATGAGGTGGAGCACGTCTCCCACCGCCACTATGCCACCGGCTTCTACTACGGCCAGCCCGGCCAGTATTATGAGAACTCCCGCTATATTCGGGATTGGCAGGTCTGCGCCATTGTCACCGATTGCGACGAGAACGGTCTTGCCACTCTCTCCCTGCGCAATAAATTCCGCACAGGGGACACCCTGGAGATCGTCGGGCCCGACCTGCGCCCCTTCGCCTTTGAAGTGCCCACCATGCAGGATGCCGAAGGAGCCGAGCTCACCGAGCCCCGCAATCCCCAGATGGTCTTCACCATGCAGCTGCCCAAGCAGGTGCCTCCCTTCAGCATCCTCCGCCACGCAGTAGAGCTTTCCGCCAAGTAAAAACTTTTTTAAATAATTTGAAAAAAGTACTTGCTTTTTTGGAAAGTCTGTGATATTATACTTAGGCGCGTTAGCGTGGTATGCGCCGGTAGCTCAGTTGGATAGAGTGACTGGCTACGAACCAGTAGGTCGGGGGTTCGAGTCCCTTCCGGCGTACCACATTTCCCGTCTAGCTTTGATAGAGTTAGACGGGAACTTTTTATACTAAAAACAATGCGGAAATACACATATTTTATAAAAAAACAGAATATTTACTGAAATTGACTATTTCGGAATGTGTATTTCTCTGAAATTGCCCTTATTTAGACGTGTAACGAATAGCCATTTCCGTGTAACTAATAGAGATCTCCGTGTAGTTAATAGGGGTCTCCGTGTAGCTAGTGGCCCTCTCCGTGTAGCGAATAGGGCCTGCGTGTAACGAATAGGCATCCGTGTAACGAGTTGGCAGTAAACCTAGTCGCACTTGAAAAAAAGAAAAAAGTTGATATAATGAATACACTACAGTGTTTATATCAATAAACGAGGGATTTCTATGGAAAAGATTAAGTCATCAAGAAACAAGACTATTGACACAACGATTGAGCAAGGCAGAGAATATCTCGCTCGGTGCATATCTGTAAACACAGCACAAACAGTCGAAGCGGTTGTGGATAAAACTATTATAGGCGATACTTTTGCTGTTATGCCGCTGCTGCCCCACAATTCTGTTGACTTGGTAATTGCTGACCCTCCCTACAATTTAACCAAGGCTTTTAATGGGACAACCTTTTCTAAGAAAACAGTTGCTGACTATGAAGACTATACTCGTCAATGGCTGTCATTGGTTTACCCATTGTTGAAAGATGATGGTTCTATCTATGTTTGCTGCGACTGGGAAACTAGTCTAATCATCGGTCGAGTATTGGGTGAGTTCTTCACTGTCAGAAGCCGTATCACTTGGCAAAGAGAAAAAGGTCGTGGAGCAACAGCTAACTGGAAAAACGGTTTAGAGGATGTTTGGTTTGCCACCAAATCAAATAAATATACTTTTAATCTTGATGCGGTTAAAATCCGCAAAAAGGTTATTGCTCCCTATAAGGTAAACGGCAAGCCGAAGGATTGGGACGAAACAGAAAACGGTAACTACCGCAATACGTGCCCTTCTAATTTCTGGGACGACATCACCATTCCTTTTTGGTCTATGCCCGAAAACACAGCTCACCCCACACAGAAATCCGAAAAGTTGATTGCAAAAATAATGTTGGCAAGTTCTAATCCCACCGATATTGTATTTGACCCCTTCCTCGGTTCGGGAACAACAAGTGTAGTTGCCAAAAAACTGGGTCGGAAATACATTGGCATTGAAGCAAATGAACAATATTGTGTTTGGGCGGAGCAGCGGTTAGAGATGGCTGAATCCGATATGTCAATTCAAGGATATGTCAATGGTGTCTTTTGGGAAAGAAACACTCTTTCTGAACAAACAACACAAACCGAAAAGAAGAAATCATCCCCTCGCAAAAAGAAACCTGTTACCGATGGGGATGAACAATTAACAATCCTTTAAGGAGTGATTATAATGTACAATAGAGAACTTATTGACGATCTTGTTGGAACTATTAAGCAGTTCCACGGTATCGCAGATAAAACTGCTCTCGCAACTCGTATTCAGCGGCAATATAACCTCGTTAAGGATCGTAGTGTCTATTACTGTAAATGGTTCGCTATTCGATTTTGCAAATCTAATAGTCGAGCCTTTGGTAACACAGTTCTTTCGTTATCGGCATTGCAGAAATACGATGATCGTCCTTTTATAGTCTGCTTGGTAACACCTACGGAGAATTTCTTGATGTTGGCAAACACAACATTCTTGAAGAAGATTAGTCACTCATCACAAGAGCTTCGTATAGATAACATCAAGGGCAGCTTTAACGGCAGTGACATAATGAGGTTTTATGAGGATGTAGAAAACTGCGAGAATAACTTTGAGTTCCTTTTTACATCACACGAAAACTATGCTTTTCAAGAAAACCTCGCCCGCTTGGTGGAAGCCACGAACAACATTCGTCCTATTGGACATCGGTTTGAGCCCGACAGAGATCAAGAGATTTGCATTTATAAATCCGTTGATCGCGCAATAGACTTTTTGGATTCTAGAGAGTATTACATACTGGATGAAGATTTACAAGAACGAGTACACTCTGTTGAAAAAGAAATTGCGATTGCTGCCTTTATTGACAATGTGAACCTTAGAGGCAGAATTATTGAATATCTCGTTACTGAGTCGGGGGACCTCCATAAAACACTCATTAGAGCGCTCCGCAGCGGGTCACCTCTCCCTGAAATCTTCACCGCAGATAAATTGGGAGATTATGAAAGAGAGTTTGACGATTATTATACTGCAACCGACATAAAAACTAAGGTGCTGTTTTTATCCAGCAATCCGAAAGGATATAATATTGACAAGCTGTTGTCCTTTTTATCTGAAGAACAAAGTGTATACCTTGTTTTTATTGTAGCCATTGATAAAGATGAACGGATTAGCACACGACTTTGTTCGATGTATAACCGTCAACTACTGTCTGCAACCCGAATCATTAGCCATTGGGCAGGCCGTAATTCAAGAGGTGTTACTCAGTATTTGGGGGCAGCCTTAGAGGAACTTGTTAGTAACTTTGACCGTACTATTGATGTTGAGCAAGCGTATCAATTCTTGGATGATTGCCTTTCGGATTAAAATTGCTTTTTATCGTAAAAATGGTGCTCATTGCAAAGCTTGCACCCCGTGGGAGTGATTTGCACCCCACCCAAGGGACGATAAGT
>JAZNVK010000192.1:0-4120 GCA_045592805.1 Faecousia sp. | reverse complement strand
GACCAACAACCAGCGATAAAGAGAAAAGCCGGCGAAGCACCAGGCTTCGGCGGCAAAAATGTAAATCTTATTCCTTAATAGAGCCCTCTGCGTTAAAGACGGGGAGCTTCTCCAGGTAAATGATATCCTCACGGTCCTGGGCATCGCCTTCAGCGAGGATGGCCATACGGCCTGCAACGATACCGCCGGCTGCAAGAACCAGCTTCTCAATAGCGGCCAGGGACTCGCCGGTGGAAATCACGTCGTCTACAATGAGGATCCGCTTGCCGCGCATCAGGTCGGCGTCGGCGGTATCCAGGTACAGGTGCTGCTCCTTGGCGGTGGTGATGGAGTTGACGGTCACATCAAATACACCGGACATATAGAGCTTGGGTGCCTTACGAGCCAGGAAGTACTTATTCTGGCCGCTCTGACGAGCCATCTCGTGGATCAGGGGGATACCCTTCGCCTCGGCAGAGATCATGTAGTCGTACTCAGGAGCTTTCTCCAGCAGTGCGCCGGCGGTGGCTACGGTCAGTTCCACATCTCCGAAAATAACAAAGGCGCCGATATAGAGATCGTCAGTAACCTTGCAGATGGGAAGATCTCTGGTTACGCCCGCAATGGTCATCGTATGATGCATGATGCATTCTCCTTTTCCCCTGAGGGGTCTTTAATTCACCTGCTTATTATAGCCCTTTTCCGTTAAATTGTCAATTCCTTTCGGGAATATTTGTCAGAATTCATCCATTTTACTCAAAAAAGGGGGGTCAAGCCATGGAAACGGCACTACTGCAATCCATTTATCTCCAAAGCCGGCGGAGCATCCGCAGCATTGATCGCCTGCAGAGGCGAGGGGCGGAGGGGGCCATGCAGCTTCAGCGGGAGGAATATGCGCAGATCGCCCGGGAGGCGGCGCGTTTGCTGACGGAACGGGGACAGCCTTTGCCCCGACAGCAGCTGTTGCCGCTGCCTTATCCACTTGGGAACGCTCCTTTCAACCGTCACCGTCAGGACAGCCTTCGTGACCTGAACCGCCGTGTGCGTTCTGTGGCGCAGATGCAGGTGGCTGATCCCAAGGTGGCGGCACTGAACCGCCGATTACTTCTTGTCTGCCATGCAGATGCGACCGCTATGAGAAGCACCTTCTGAACCCTTTGCGCATAGACTAAAGGGAAGGAGGTGCTTTATGGCATCTATGGGTTATCTTACAGCGAGGATCTATACATCCTCTGCGCAGCTGCCCGTCCGTGACGCCACGGTGGCGGTGACGCAGACCACGGCCACGGGTACAAAACAGCTTGCCACCCGTGTCACCGACGACTCCGGCAGGATTACCACTCTGGGTATCCCGACACCGGACTTACAAGGGAGCCTTGCACCGGGTACGGCTGTACCCTATACCACTGTCAGCCTTACAGTGGAGTACCCCGGCTATGAACGGGTTCTGATCCAGGGCGTACAGGTCTTTCCGGGCATTCTCACGGAGCAGGAGGTGGAGCTGCTGCCTCTGGAGGAGCTGCCCCAGGTCTATAATATGACGGAGCTCATTGAGATTCCGTCTCAGGAGCTGTAGCTATGATTACGGTAACGCCATTTGTTCCGGAGAATATTACGGTTCATCTGGGTGCACCCACCGCCTATGCGCCCAATGTGACCGTACCCTTTGTGGACTATGTAAAAAATGTCGCCTCCAGCGAGATCTATCCCACCTGGGATGAGGACGCACTGCGTGCCAATATTCTGGCCATTATCTCCTTTGCCCTGAATCGGGTGTATACGGAGTTTTACCGCAGTCGTGGCTATGATTTTGATATTACATCCTCCACCGCCATTGACCAGAAGTTCATCAGCGGACGGAACTATTTTGATTCCGTTTCACGGATCACGGATCAGATTTTTAATGACTATCTGCGCCGCAGGGGCTTTGTGGAGCCTTTGGCAGCCAAATTTTGCAACGGTACCACTGTCACCTGCGAGGGTTTAAGTCAGTGGGGCTCTGAAAATCTGGCGCAGCAGGGGTTGAGCTACGTAGAAATCCTGCGGCGGTACTACGGCAATAATATTGAGATCGTAAGCGATGCCCCCATTCGCGGCTACACACCCTCCTATCCCGGCACACCCCTGCAAAGCGGCTCCCGCGGCCCCAATGTGGTGAGAATTCAGGTAATCCTCAATCGGATCGGAGAAAATTATCCTGCCATTCCCGCGATCTCCCCGGTAGATGGCATTTTTGGCCCTCAGACACGCCGTGCGGTGGAGGTATTCCAGCGGATCTTTGGTCTGACAGCAGATGGCATTGTAGGCAAGGCCACCTGGTATCAGCTGGTTCGGATCTATGTGGGTGTGACAGATCTGGCAGAACTGGAGAGTGAAGGGCAGACCTTCTATGCAGTGAACTGGCAAGCGCCGGATGACTTCTCCGATGGCGCGAGAGGGCAGCAGGTGCGGCAGCTGCAGTATATGCTTCGGGTGGTGTCACGGTTTATACCTGCAGTTCCCTCGGTGAATATCGACGGCATTTTCGGTCCTGCTACCCGTGCAGCGGTTATTGCTTATCAGAACTTTGCGGGCTTAAGCCCCGATGGTATTGTGGGGCCTGTCACCTGGAATTCTCTATATAATCGGGTGGCAGGGATCTTGGAAGATCCCGTGGAATCTTATTTTCAGTATCCCGGATCACCCCTTCGGCTGGGAGATCAGGACTTTTAGGAGGGAAAGATGGCATTTGTAATCAAAGGCGGAGACGGTTCGGTTTACGACCTGCAGACCCTTTTGCAAAGTGTACTTCCGGAGCAGGGAATCAGTAGAGACGGTATTTTCGGTGCGGAAACAGAGCAGGCAGTGCGCGCCTTCCAGCAGAAAAAGGGGCTGAAGGTCAGCGGTATTGCCGATCAGGAGACCTGGGAGGCACTGAAGAAGGAGTACATGGAACGGGAGATTTACCGTGCTCCCGCAGAGCCCTTGCTGCTCATTCTGCAGCCCAATCAGCTGATCCGCAAGGGAGAGAGCAATCTGCATCTCTATCTGATTCAGGGGATGTTACAGGCGCTGGGGCAGCTGGATGCCGATGTGCCAACAGTGACGGTCAATGGAGAACTGGACGGGGATACCGCCCTTGCCCTTGCCTGGCTGCAGCGCCTGGGCGGCCTGTCCGAGACCGGGGAGCTGGATAAAAATACCTGGCGTCACTTAGCAAAGCAGTACCGTCTGATGACAGGCGACGGCACAGGAAAAATTCCCATCCGCCGCAGGGGAGAATAAGGCTTAGCGGAGACGCAGCGGCAGGAGAACCAAATAAGCGAAGCGGACAGTTCGATAAACATTTATTTGGCTGGGAGAATTACACATAGAGAAAGCGCCGTGGGTTTTTGCCCCACGGCGCTTGTTGTGTTATTGCGTTTTGAGTGCTGGGTGATTAGCCCAGGAGGCTCTCGAAGTAGACCTTGGCGCTGTCGCCGTAGTAGATGCAGTTTCTCACCAGAGTGGCAAGGGCGGCATCGGCGGAGCCGATATTGCTCTTGGCATAGGCTTCAATGCTGTAGCCCACGTTCTGGGAGGCAACCTGGTCACCGACATAGGCCACGAAGTAGTACATATCACGCATGTTCACAGACTTAACACCCGTGAAGGTGACCTGGAGTCTGCCATCGTCCAGCTCGGTGAACTCGGTGAGAGTGTCAACAACCTCGCCGGTTTCGTTGAGAACCTTGACGGAGGTGATGTCTTCCTTGGTGTAACCTTCGGCAACGGTCAGCTTGGCGTTGATCTCGGTCTTGTCTGCAAAGGTGACGGTGAAGCCCATGGCAGTGACAGCGGTGATGCTGCGGTCGTTGTCCACGTAGGTTCTCACGTCGGTCAGCTCTGCGGACAGCTGGGTGCTTGCATACTGCTGATAGGCATCCAGACCGGCATTGACCGGCTCGTCAGCACGGCGGTCGAAGTTGACCTGGGCAGCTGCGCCGTAGTTCAGGCAGTCGATGAGCATGGTGAACAGCAAGCCATCCTTGCCGGGGTTATAGGTGTTGAAGCAAAGCTCGGCATAAGCCAGGATGGAGTATGCGTCAACGGGGGTGTAATACTCCTTACCGTCCTGATCAAAGAAGTGCAGCACCGCTCTCAGCTCACTGCCCATTTCCAC
>JAZNVK010000191.1:0-11026 GCA_045592805.1 Faecousia sp. | reverse complement strand
TGAATAACGAATGGTGAATAGTGAATAATGGAGGTATCGGCTCCGCCGATTTATTTAAAATCAATGCGCAAAGCGCATACCTTCGCCATTCACCATTCACTATTCATCATTCACCACTCCAACGCTAAATTTCCGTTTATGCGCTTTCTGCATAGCATCCCCCATGTTTGGGAAAATATGCATATCGTAGGATTAGATAAATCTGTCGTCAATTTGTATAAATTGCACCGGAAGGGAGGGGGTGGCTTTGTTTAGCACCATAAAAAGCCGGATTGCCTCTTGCATTTTTTGGTAAAATGGAGTAAACTGAGCCTAAACCCTATGAAAAGGAGGGTACTTCATTGAAAATTTCCGATTATTTCGGTGAAAATGTATTCAGTCCTTCTGTTATGAAGGCTTACCTGCCCGAGGAGGCCTATCTGGATCTGTCCCGTGCGGCTCGTGAGGGTGGCCGCATCTCCATGGCCACCGCCGATGCCGTTGCCCAGGCTATGATGACCTGGGCCATGGAAAAGGGCGCTACCCACTATACCCACTGGTTCCATCCCCTCACCGGTGTCACCGCCGAGAAGCATGATGCCTTCCTCTCCAAGCCTGACCGGGAGGGCAACGCCATCCTGCGCCTGACGGGTAAGCAGCTGATCATGGGCGAGTCCGATGCCTCTTCCTTCCCCTCCGGCGGTCTCCGTGCCACCCACTATGCCCGTGGCTATACCGCCTGGGACATCACCTCTCCCGCCTTCGTGAAGGATATGTCCTGCGGCCGCATTCTGTGCATCCCCACGGTTTTCATCTCCTACACCGGCGAGGCCCTGGATAGCAAGACCCCCCTCCTGCGCTCTATGGAGGCCCTGAGCCAGCAGGCCATCCGCATTGTCCGCCTCTTTGGCGACCACGAGGCCAAGAAGGTCATCCCCTTTGTGGGAGCGGAGCAGGAGTATTTCTTGGTAGACCGCCAGAAATATCTCAAGCGCCGTGACCTGATCTACTGCGGCCGTACCCTCTTTGGCGCACCTGCACCCAAGGGGCAGGAGCTGGAGGATCAGTACTTCGGCGTGATCCGTGAGCGTGTGGGCGAGTTTATGTCCGACCTGAATGTGGAATTGTGGCGTATGGGCATCACCGCCGTGACCCAGCACAACGAGGTCGCCCCCGGCCAGCACGAATCCGCCCCCATCTACTCCGCCTGCAATGTGGCGGTGGATCACAACCAGCTGACCATGGAGACCATGAAGCGTGTAGCCGGCCGCCACGATCTGGTCTGCCTCCTTCACGAGAAGCCCTTTGCCGGTGTCAACGGTTCCGGCAAGCACAATAACTGGTCCATTGCCACGGATACCGGCGAGAATCTGCTGGACCCGGGCAATACTCCCAGCGATAATCTGCAGTTCCTGCTGGTGCTCTCCTGCATCATCAAGGCCGTAGACCGCCATGCGGATCTGCTCCGAGTGTCCACGGCCTGCGTGGGCAACGACCAGCGTCTGGGCGCAGATGAAGCGCCTCCTGCCATCATCTCCATCTTCCTGGGCAGCCAGCTGGAGGACGTGGTGGAGCAGATCGTGGAGCACGGCACCGCAGCCGGTTGCCTGGGCGGCGGCCTGCTGGATACGGGCGTTTCCACCCTCCCCCTGATCAACAAGGATGCTGCCGACCGTAACCGTACCTCTCCCTTTGCCTTCACGGGCAATAAGTTCGAGTTCCGTATGGTGGGCTCCTCGGATTGCATCGCCAATTCCAATATCGTCCTGAATACCATCGTGGCTGAGGCATTCTGCGAGGCAGCGGATCTGCTGGAAAACTGCGACAATCCGGCGCAGAAGACCCATGAGCTCATTGCTGAGAACCTCCGCGCCCACAGCCGTGTGATTTTCAGCGGCAACGGCTACAGCGAGGCATGGGTGGAGGAAGCTGCCCGTCGTGGACTGCCCAACCTGCCCGATATGGTCTCTGCCATCCCCAGCCTGACCACGGAGAAATCCCAGCAGCTCTTCGGAAAGTTCGGCGTCTATACCCCCACAGAGCTGGAGTCTCGCAGCGAGATCCTCTACGAGACTTATGCCAAGATCAAGACCATCGAGGCACGCACCATGCTGCATATGGCCTCCAAGCACTACATCCCCACAGTGGTGCGCTATACCGCCCGTCTGGCAGATTCCATCTGCAAGGTGCGCTCTGCCTGTCCCCAGGCACCTACCTCCGTGCAGGAGAAGCTGCTGACCAGGGTCAGTGAATTGCTCGCCCAGGCAAGCGAAGGCCTGGAAAACCTGGCGGCACTGGTGGAGGAAACCAGAAAAATAGAAGGCATCCGGGAGGTGGCTACCTTCTTCCGTGAGAAGGTCGTACCTGCCATGTATGCCCTGCGCCGCCCCATTGACCATCTGGAGCTGATGGTGGATAAGTCCCTCTGGCCCGTACCCACCTACGGCGATCTGATGTTTGAAGTGTAAAAGAAAAGGAAGCCGCCTCAGAAAAACGAGGCGGCTTCCTTTTTGTGGCTTTGCAATCAGATTTCAACGGGATAGAAGTATTCCAGCAACTCGGTGCATTGCTCAGGGGTGGTTCCGGTGAGCGTTACCAGAGAGATACAGCCGTCGGAGATGATAACCACAAGGGTCTGATAGATATCGACGCCGTTTACAGTACCCTGCAGGTTCACGCAGGCCTGCTCCTCCCCCAGGAAGGAAACCGTAGCCAGCTCATAGCTCAGATTTTCATAACCGGAGTTGCCATAGGTCTCTACCAGCAGCGGAATGGCGGCATCGAAATAGGTGGCAGTATCGATGTCGGTCATGGAGTCAGGCAAATACTCACGGGCAATGGTAATGGAGCTTCCGGCAGGGGATGCGGCCACGAACTCCAGAATGGAGGCGCTGCTCTCAAGCATCTCCGTCAGATTGTCGTTGTTGAATTGATCAATGGTAAGGCCGATGAGTGCGGCGAGCTCTTCCTCGTTGTAGATGTACCAGTAGTCAGGCAGCTCCAGACCGAAGCCCATGGAGGGCGCTTCGTACTTGTTGCCCTCACGGTTGCCCAGAATGGAATCCATGAAGCTGTCCATGTCGCCGTCGGTGACCTCGGGCTCTTCGGTAGTGGTTTCAGGTTCCTCGGTAGTCTCAGGCTCAGTGGTGGTCTCAGGCTCAGTGGTGGTTTCGGGTTCTGTGGTGGTTTCCGGCTCGGTGGTGGTTTCGGGTTCTTCCGTGGTCTCGGGAGTCTTGCTGCCACAGGCGGCAAGGCTGAAAATCATGGTCAGAACCAGAAGCAGGGCGAAAAATCTCTTCATTTTTATTCCTCCAAATGTGCATGATGTCAGCGCGGTGCGCTGCGTATGATGAACAACTATATCACAGCTGTCGAATAATTGCAAGTAAAATGTTTTTCCTGAGAAAAACAGCAGAAAGAAAAAAAGATACTGCAAAACGAACAAAAGTATGATATGATAATAGGTGAGGTGAATGAAAATGACAGAAGAAAACCGTGATCTCTTAGAGCAGGAGCTGCCGGAGGAGCAGGAAAAAACGGAATTTGTCCCCAGCTCCCGTTGGAAGCGTGTGGGCGCATGGATCCTCTTTGGCATTGTGATCCTTTCTTTAGGCACCTGGCTTGCCAGTATTGCCTTCCCCAACTGGATCGAGACGGTCAAAAGCTGGGCTTCCGGACTCTTTGGCTGATTTATGATCGTTTTAGGCATCGACCCCGGCTATGCCACCACCGGCTTCGGTCTGATCTCCGCTGACCGTGGGCAGTACCGCCTGTTACAGTACGGCATCATCACCACCCCGGCGGATCTGCCCTTCCCGGAGCGGCTGAATATGCTCTTTGAGGATATGAACCGCCTTCTGGAAGTGACCAAGCCCGAAGCCGTGGCGGTGGAAGAGCTGTTTTGGGGTCATAATATTACCACGGGCATCGGCGTGTCCCACGGCAGAGGGGTGATCCTCCTGGCCATTCAGCGTGCCGGTCTGCCCCTTTACGAGTATACCCCCATGCAGGTTAAGCAGGCGGTGGTGGGCTACGGCAAGGCGGAGAAGCATCAGGTCATGGACATGACCCGCCGCTTCCTGAAGATGGAAAAAATGCCCCGTCCCGACGATGCGGCTGATGCCCTCGCCATTGCCCTGTGCCATGCCCGCAGTTCCACCAGCTTACTGAATCAAAGAGGTTTCTGATATGTTTTTTTACTTAAACGGCGAAATCACCCTCATGGAAGAGAATTTGGCGGTGGTGGATTGTGGCGGTGTGGGCTATGCCTGCCGCACCTCCAACTACACCCTGTCCAAGCTGAAGACCGGCCAGAAGGCCAGACTCTATACCTATTGTAATATCCGTGAGGATGCCTTTGATATCTACGGCTTCTCCACCCGTGACGAGCTGCGCTGCTTTGAGCTGCTGCTGGGTGTCACCGGTGTAGGCCCCAAGGCTGCCATTGCCATCCTGTCCGTCACCGGACCGGAGCGCTTCAGCCTGGCCATTATGACCCAGGACGAGAAGGCGCTCACCGCTGCCGCCGGTGTGGGCAAGAAGCTTGCGCAGCGGATTATCCTGGAACTGAAGGACAAAATGGGTACCGTGGTGCAGGATTCCATGCCCATCAGCGGCGCAGCCCCCGTTCTGCCCACGGCCGGAGGCAATCTGGCGCTGGCACAGGCGGCGCTGGCAGAGCTGGGCTACCACCAGACGGAGATCGCCGCCTCCCTCAAGGGCATCAAGACCGAGGGAATGACCACAGAAGAGATCGTGCGCCAGTGCCTGCGTGCCATGGTAATGAGGTAAGAAGATGAGTATTGATTTTTCTCAGGATTACGAAGCCCCTCTGGTAACCAGCAGCTTCACCCCCAAGGACGAGGGAGAGTTCTCTCTGCGCCCCAAGCGTCTGGTGGAGTACAACGGCCAGGAGAAGGTCAAGGAGAATCTCTCCGTCTATATCGAGGCGGCAAAGCGCCGCAATGAGCCCCTGGATCATGTGCTGCTCTACGGCCCTCCCGGCCTGGGCAAGACCACCCTGGCCGGTGTTATCGCCAACGAGATGGGTGTCAATATCCGCATTACCTCCGGCCCTGCCATTGAGAAGGCAGGTGATCTGGCAGCGCTGCTGACCAATCTGGGGGAAGGAGACATCCTCTTTATCGACGAGATCCACCGCCTGAACACGGCGGTAGAGGAGATCCTGTACCCGGCCATGGAGGACTTTGCCATTGATATCATCGTGGGCAAGGGACCCTCCGCCAACTCCATCCGTCTGGATCTGCCCCGTTTCACCCTGATCGGTGCCACCACCCGTGCAGGTCAGCTGTCTGCGCCTCTGCGTGACCGTTTCGGCGTCAGCTTCCGTCTGGAGCTCTATACCCCCGAGGAGCTGCGGCGGATCATCACCCGCTCTGCCAATCTCTTAGGTATGCAGATTGACCCCGAGGGCGCTCTGGAGCTGGCATCCCGTAGCCGTGGCACTCCCCGTATTGCCAACCGTATGCTGCGCCGTGTCCGTGACTTCGCCCAGATCTACTATGACGGCGTGATTACCAAGGAGGCCGCTGACCACTCCCTCAGCCGTCTGGAGGTGGATAAGCTGGGTCTGGATGCCACCGACCGCCGTATGCTGGAGGCCATCATCAAGTTCTACCACGGAGGCCCCGTGGGCCTTGAGACCTTAGCCGCCACCATTGGCGAGGAGGCTGTCACCTTGGAGGATGTCTACGAGCCCTATCTCATGCAGATCGGTTTCCTGACCCGTACACCCCGAGGCCGCTGCGTGACGCAACTGGCATATGACCACCTGCATATTCCCAACCATAACCCGGTGCAGTTGACATTTTGACCGAAAAGGAATGGTGATTTCCGTCGAATATTCACAAAAATTTGCTGAAATGCAAAAATTTTTCATTTACTATTGACAAAACCTTTCCTTTTGTTATAATGGACAAGTACCCATTCGGCGTATTCGGCATATAGCCGTCGCAATATCAACCCTGTGTCCAAAGCCAGCAAGCATTTTTTGATGGAAACAAGCGTCAGGGCAAAACTTATCAAGAGAGGTAATCCAACATGTACGAAGACAAGACTTTAGTTTGCAAGGAATGCGGCAATGAGTTCGTGTTCACCGCCGGTGTGCAGGAGTTCTATGCTGAGAGAGGCTTCCAGAACGAGCCCCAGCGCTGCAAGACCTGCCGTGACGCCCGCAAGAATGCTGCTCGCGCCCCCAGAGAATACTTCACCGCTACCTGCGCCAACTGCGGTGGCGAAGCTCGTGTTCCCTTCGAGCCCAAGACCGACCGTCCCGTATACTGCAGCGAGTGCTTCGCTAAGATGCGTGAGAACGGCTAATTAAAGCCTTAAGAAAGAACTGTCTTCCCAAAGAAGGCAGTTCTTTTTTTGTCCTATAGGCTACTTTTCGACCTTTGGAAACAATATTTTTCGTTTCTGTCTTTACATTCTTGTTTTTTTTAGTAAAATAGAAAAGGAAAATCATATCTGCCCTTGGGGGCGGGGAGGAATAGACTATGGCAAAGAATACAAATATCGCTTACCGCAATCAGGTAATGTACAGCATCTATGTCCGTAACTACAGTGAAGAAGGTACCTTTGAGGCTGTCCGTCGGGATCTTGGGCGTATCAAGAGCCTGGGTGTAGACGTGATCTGGCTGATGCCCATCCATCCCTGCGGGGAGAAAAACCGCAAGGGCTCCCTGGGCAGCCCCTATGCCATCTCCGATTACCGTGCTGTAAATCCGGAGTTTGGTACCCTGGATGATCTGAAGGCACTGGTGGCGGATATCCATGACCTTGGAATGAAGTGCATTATCGATGTGGTTTATAACCATACGGCGCCCGATTCCGTTCTGGCGCAGACCCATCCGGAGTGGTTCTACCACCGTGCCGACGGTAGCTTCGGCAACCGCATCGGTGACTGGTACGACGTCATTGACCTGGACTACGGCAACAAGGAGCTGTGGGATTACCAGATCGAGACCCTGAAATACTGGGCGCAGCTGGTAGACGGCTTCCGCTGCGATGTGGCACCTCTGGTACCCCTGGAGTTCTGGCTCCGTGCCAGGGAGGCGGTGGAAGAGGTTTGTCCCGGCTGCCTCTGGCTCAGCGAGTCCATCGAGCCCGGCTTCATCACCTATACCCGCAGCATCGGCCTGGGCGCACTGTCCGACGGTGAGATCTACCGTGCCTTTGATCTGTGCTATGATTACGACATTTTCCATTATTATCTCAACTACCTGAAGGGCGAGATCCCCCTGAGCCGCTATGCCGAGGCGGTCAACAGCCAGGAGTATATCTATCCCGAGAACTATGTGAAGCTCCGCTATCTGGAGAACCACGATAACAACCGTGCCGCCCAGCTGATCCCCGATGCCAAGGCGCTGCGGAATCATACCGCTCTGCAGTATTTCCAGAAGGGCATGATGCTGCTCTATGCCGGTCAGGAGGTCTGCGCCACCCACACTCCCGGCCTCTTTGACAAGGATACCGTCAACTGGGATACGGGCAAGGATCTGACCGATCTGCTGCAGAAGCTCTATCTGATCAAGAAGCATCCCCTCATGGCATCCGGTGCCTATAGCCTGAAGGCTTATCCCCACGATATTGCGCTGGCTGCCTATGAGAAGGACGGCAGACGGCTGGTGGGTGTGTTCAGCCTCCGTGGGGAGCAGAGCCTCCTGGGAGTAGACCTGCCAGACGGTCAGTATGAGAATTATCTGACCGGCAAAATGATCGAGATCCGCGCCGGTCGTCTGGGCTGTAACGGCGAGCCCATGATTTTCGAAGTGTAAGGAGAACCTTCCCATGAGAATGAGAAAACGCAACAATTTAGAGCCCCGTATGGAGGCCTGTTCCGCCATCTGGATCAAAGAGCCCCAGACCATGAAGGGCAAGTGGCTCTCTCTGATGCCGGAGGCGAAGGCCATCCGTCTGGAGGTGGGCTGCGGCAAGGGCAAGTTCACCGTGGAGACCGCCCAGGCAGAGCCCGATGTGCTGCTGATCGCCGTGGAAAAGGTCAAGGAGGCCATGCTTCTGGGCATGGAGCGCGCTTTGGAGATGGGGCTGAAGAATGTATTCTTCCTGGATCTGGACGCTGCCAATCTGGATGACTATTTCGAGGAAAATGAGATCGATCTGATCTATCTGAACTTCTGCGATCCCTGGCCCCGCAAGAAGAACGCCAAGCGCCGCCTGACCTTCCGCACCTTCCTGGAGAAGTATAAGAAGGTTCTCAAGCCCATGGGCGAGATCCACTTTAAAACCGATAATTCCGGACTTTTTGAGTGGTCTTTGGAGGAGTTTGCCCACTGCAAGCTGGAAATTCGCAATCTGACCCGTGATCTCCATGCCAACGGCCCCGTGGGCATTATGACCGGCTATGAGGAGAAGTTCCATCAGCTGGGTACGCCGATCAACCGCTGTGAGCTGATCAATGTGGAGGTGCAGGATGCTTAAAATTCCCATGACCACGCCCCTGGTGGAGATGGACGGCGACGAGATGACCCGTATCCTCTGGAAGCAGATCAAGGAGGAGCTGCTGCTGCCCTTTGTGGAGCTGAAAACGGAGTATTACGATTTAGGTTTGCCCCATCGGGATGAGACGGCAGATCAGGTGACTGTGGATGCTGCCAGGGCCATTCAAAAATACGGCGTAGGTGTGAAATGCGCCACCATCACCCCCAATGTCCAGCGTATGAGCGAGTATAAGCTCCATCAGATGTGGAAGAGCCCCAACGGCACCATCCGTGCCATTTTGGACGGTACGGTCTTCCGTGCCCCCATTCTGGTCAAGGGGATCTCCCCCGTTGTGAAGAACTGGAAGAAGCCCATTACCATCGCCCGTCATGCCTATGGTGATGTGTACAAGGGTACAGAGCTGCGAGTCCCCCAAGGCAAGGCAGAGCTGGTCTTTACGGATCAGGAGGGGAATGTCACCCGTAAGGAGATCTATGATTTCGAGTGCGGCGGCATTGTTACCGGCCAGTATAATAAGGATAGCTCCATTGCTTCCTTTGCCCGTGCCTGCTTTAACTATGCCCTGGCAACGGGACAGGATCTCTGGTTCTCCGCCAAGGACACCATTGCCAAGGTCTACGACGGTACCTTTAAGGCGATTTTTGAGGAGATTTTTGAAAAGGAGTACAAAGCTGCCTTCGAGGCTGCGGGGATCTCCTATTTCTACACCCTGATTGATGATGCTGTGGCTCGTGTGATCCGCAGTGAGGGCGGTTTTATCTGGGCGTGCAAGAACTATGACGGCGATGTTATGAGCGATATGGTCTCCACCGCCTTTGGCTCTCTGGCCATGATGACCTCCGTCTTGGTCTCCCCCGACGGCAATTACGAGTACGAGGCTGCTCACGGCACTGTTACACGTCACTATTACCGCTACCTGCAGGGAGAGAAGCCCTCCACCAACCCCATGGCTACCATCTTCGCCTGGACGGGTGCGCTGCAGAAGCGTGGCGAGCTGGACGGCAACGAAGCACTGGTCGATTTTGGCAAGAAGCTGGAAAATTGTTGTATCCGTGTCATTGAGTCCGGTACCATGACCAGGGATCTGGCCGCGCTCTGGGAGGGCGAAACACCGAATATTGTTACAACAGAAGGCTTTATCTCCGCCATCCGCAAGGAGCTGGAAAAACAGTAAGATATTGCCATGTATGGAATCACGCTCAGACGGGCATCCTGTGCATAGCTGTCCGAGCGTGATTTCTGTCGCCCTTTTCCCGCTTCTTTCGAAAAAAACAGAAAAAATTCTGCAATTTTATAGAAAAAACTATTGCACCCCACAGAATTTTGGGCTATAATGGATAGGAATTGCGCTTATTATAACTAAGGATGTGCGAAAATGGCAAGTTCTAACAAGAACGGTAAGAATAATGAAGAATTGATGGCACCTCTGACCAACCTGATCAACAAGGGACGCAGAGACGGGATGCTGACCTCCTCGGAGGTTATGGCGGTGCTGGAGAAGCTGGATCTGTCCGCAGAGAAGATCGAGGC
Source organism: Faecousia sp. (assembly GCA_045592805.1). Classification (GTDB taxonomy): domain Bacteria; phylum Bacillota; class Clostridia; order Oscillospirales; family Oscillospiraceae; genus JAZOXB01. The sequence continues at coordinate 1,036 of JAZNVK010000191.1, read as the reverse complement.
AGTCTATGATACCTTCGAGTCCATGGGCATCCAGATCGCCACCGAGGATCCCGAGCCCGAGGATCTCATGAGTGAGATCATCGAGGATATGGATCTGGACAGTGTCCCCGGCAGCCTGGATGAGGAAGAGCCTCTGGTTGACCCGGTGGAACTGGCGGCGGAGTACAACCTGGATGACCCCGTCCGTATGTACCTGAAGGAGATCGGTCAGATCCCTCTGCTCACCGTGGAAGAGGAGCAGGAGCTTGCGCGCCGCGTGGTCGACGGCGACGAGAATGCAAAGAAGCAGCTGACAGAGGCCAACCTCCGTCTGGTGGTTTCCATTGCCAAGAAGTATTCCGGCAGAGGCCTGCACATTCTGGATCTGATCCAGGAGGGTAATACCGGCCTGATCCGTGCCGTGGATAAGTTTGACCATACAAAGGGAAACAAATTCTCTACATATGCCACCTGGTGGATTCGGCAGGCCATCACCCGTGCCATTGCCGATCAGGCACGTACCATCCGTGTGCCGGTGCATATGGTAGAGGTCATCAACAAGGCGACCCGCTGCAACCGCAAGCTGGTGCAGGAGCTGGGCAGAGAGCCCACCCTGGAGGAGATCGCCGACGAGCTGAACCTGCCCATTGAGAAGATCATTGAGGCCAACCGTACCGCCGCCGACACCCTCTCCCTGGATACCCCCGTGGGTGATGAAGAGGATACCACCATCGGCTCCTTCGTGGAGGACGATAACACCCCCGGTCCCGCCGATGCCACCAGCAATGCCCTCCTGGCAGAGGCGCTCAGCGAGATCCTCAACACCCTCACCGACCGTGAGGCAGACGTGCTGCGCCTGCGCTTTGGCATGTATGACGGCAAGACTCACACCCTGGAAGAGGTGGGACAGATCTTCGGCGTGACCCGTGAGCGTATTCGCCAGATCGAGAATAAGGCCATCCGCAAGCTGCGCCATCCCAGCCGCGCCAAAAAGATCAAGGATTTCTACTGCTAAAAAGCTGCCCCGCTGTTCCAAAGAACAGCGGGGCGTTTTCTT
>JAZNVK010000190.1:0-5364 GCA_045592805.1 Faecousia sp. | reverse complement strand
GTCGAACTGTTTACAAAATCGACTACTGCAATATAACGATTTCGCGCAGCGGGGGAGGGGGTCTTGGGGGAGGGCGAATTTGGGCTGTCGGGGGTAGTGCCGAAATGTAGAAGTGTTACCACAGCACAATCGGAGCGCCTCCCCCAAGTCGCCTTCTTTGGTTACTTTCTTGGCGAAGCAAGAAAGTGACGCCCCGCGCAGCGGAGCAAAGTTGTAAGTTTGTACCGTAATATCGATGAATGGTAATGTTTAACGGTAGTGCCACGGGCGATTAATAATCGCCCCTACGGCTTCTAATGATGGTGCGGTGGGTTTCGGCGCGCCCAGTGGTCGCGCCCTACGGAGTCTATCGAAGTGCGGCAAACAGTTCGAAAAACATCTATTTGACTTAATTTCAACTTCCATGGTTTAAGTCGATCCTTTGGGGATTTGTTCTTAGATATCAGTCCATTGCTTGATAAGCGGAAGCTGTATCCTGATTTGTTAGTCAGTTTATTTGCAATATCGCATCAGAACTGTTGCCAGTTGGGCTCTGGTGACCTCTCCCTGGGGATTCAGCAGCAGACCCTCCGGCTCTGCGCTGCCCTGGAGCAGACCCTCTGCAAGACACCAGTTTATGGCATCCTCTGCCCAGAGGCTGATCTGATCTGCATCGGTGAAGCCTTCGGAAAGCTTTGAAACGGTAGCCTCAAAATCGGGATTTGTCTGCTGATGATATCGATACAGCACCACGGCAAGCTGCTCTCTGGTCAGGCTTCGCTCGCCCTCAAAGGTCAGAAAAATACCGGTAGGAACGGGCGGCTCCTCCTGGGGGATGGGGTATCCCGTCATTATCTCCGGATAAGCCCAGCTTGCCGCCTGGGAATACCAGAGATCGTCGGGAAGATCCGCATAGGCTGCGTGGGGATATTCGGCTTCGGGAGCGCCCGCCATGCGCCACAGCACCGTTACCGCCATGCCACGGCTGACAGCCTCTTCCGGCGCAAATAAACCCTCGCCCATGCCCTCCATCCAGCCCTGCTCCGTAACAAAGCCGACGGCATCACTGTACCAGACATCCTCCCGGACATCTGTATAGGCATTTGCCGATAATCCGCAGAATAATACAAATATAACACTAATACATACGCAAATAACTCGTTTTTTCATCTTTAGCCTCCGTATCTGACATAAATTCGGACATAACCGTTGAGCACAACCAGCAGACGCTCCCCGTCGGCATATACTTCCGCCCCCACAATTGGCTCATTTGCCTCCAGATGGGCATCCGGCAGCTCCTCCTCCGGGCAGCTGCTTTGCACGATACCAAGTAAAGGAAGAACTGTTACGGCATCCGGTTCTGCGCTTTCACCCTCCAGCAGCTCATAGACCGCTCCGTTGACACACAGCAGAGAGGGGAGTGTGGGCAATGCGGGGGGAATGTCGATGATCTCCGTGGTTGAGGGCTCTGTGGGAGGTTCTGTGGTAGTGGGTGGCTGAGTGGATGGCTCTGTGGATTCGGTTGGCGCTGTGTCGCTGCCGGGTTCCGTGATTTGGGAGGGTTCCGTGGTGCTTGGCTCTGTGCTTGGAACGGTGGTAGGCTCTGTGGGAACCGTGGTATCTTCCAACTCCTCTGTCGAGGGCGAAACGATCACAGGCGGCAGCTCCGGGGCTGTTCCCATAGGCAGCAGACCAAAGCCAATAAACGCTGCCAGAGCCAGCACGATGCAGGCGCAGGCGGCAAACTCCAACCATTTGAATGACCTGTATTTTGCCCGTGGCGCAGCCATGGCTTCTTCCACGTAGGAATCGTCAATCTGCCCCAGGGCTTGGATGAATTGTTCCGTGTTCATTCCAGCATCCCCCTTTCCGTGAGATAGCTCCTGAGCTTTTCACGCAGACGCACCAGCCGCACGGAGATGGCTTTCTCAGAACGGCCTGTGCGCTTGGCAATGGCCTCGTAGCTGTCGGAGAACCAATAACGCCGCAGGAAGATCAGCCGATTTTCCTTGCTCAGGCTGTCCAAAAAGCCCTCAATGCTTTTGACCAGCTCCTTCTGCTCCAGCTGACTTTCGGCAGAGCTTCCTCCCTGCAGACAGTCCTGCAATTCCTCAAAGGCTGTGTCAAATTGGCTGTTGCGCTTCTGCGCGCTGTCCCTGCGGTACCGCTTCAGGGACAGATTTCGCACGATCCTGCACACAAAGCTGCCCAAATGTCCGGGCTTTTCCGGTGGGATCGCATTCCAAACGCCCAGCCAACTGTCGTTGAGACACTCCTCCACAGCGCCGCTGTCGCTCAGGATGTTTGCAGAAATCTGACGGCAGAGCTTGCCGTATTTTTGTTCCAGAGCCAGAATGGCCTCTTCCGAGCGCTCAAAGAAAAGGTCAATGATCTTCTCATCCTGCACCGACAGCACCTCCCGTCATATACTAAGTACCCATTGAGATGAAAAAACTACATCTATTTTATCTCATAATGATGTATCGCACAAGAAAAAAGAAAAACGGACAGCCTTCCGCTCTGGGAGGAAGGGCGCCAATTGCCCAACGACCATAAGGGAAGGTGTCCGTAAGTTCATAATAGCGCAAAAAAGGGAAGATGTCAAATAGAAGCTTGAAACTTGGGTTAAATTTCGTTCCGTTCCTATCTGCGGAGGCATCACAGGAAGAGGACAGGCTTTTTATAGCCCGAGGCATTTTCTTTGAGCATGCCGGTGATCCATGTCATAAAGGGTGCAGGCAGGCTTCGGCACTGAACAGGGCAGAGCTGCACGCAGCGCAGGCAGTTGATGCACTTGTCATTGTCTGTCAAGTGGGGCTTGTCCGTGGGAATTGCACCCACGGGGCAGCCTTCCGCGCAAAGACCGCAGTCTGTGCAGATTTCCCCTGCCACAGGATGGAAGGCAGAGGGCTTCGGCTGCAAATAGGGTCTGTTCCCCGGAACCGTAACTACCGTGGGACTGCCCAATTTCGCCAATACCTCTGCCGCAAATTGACGGGCGATCTTCCGGTCTTCCGCATCCGGCCGACCGGCAGCGACGGAACGCACAATGGAATGCTCCGCAATGAAGGCAGCTCCTGCAATGACGGAGAAGCCCGTTGCTTCCAGAGTATCTACGGTCTCCAGGAGACCGTCGTCAAATTCCCGATTTCCATACACGGCAACCGCAATGGCCTTCTGCCCATCGCCCCGGATCTGAGACAGCCGTTCTAAGGCGATCTGCGGAATACGTCCTGCGTACACGGGGAGTACCGCCATAAACAGAACATTCTTCTCCGGAACCGTGGCAGAGACTTCCTTTGTCAGATCTACCTCTGTCACGGGCAGAGCAAAGCCTGCGGCAATGGCATCTGCCACCTTTTTTGTGCCGCCGGTGGGGCTGAAATGGGCAACGATCAGTTTCTTAACTTCCATGCTCTGAACCTCCTGAGATTATTTGTAGTGCATCTCTACGGTCTGCTCGCTGACAAAACCCTGAGAAGCACCGCTGACAGTGATTTTGTGGGCGGCAAAAATCTGCGCCCGTTGAAGGGATTCCAAGGCAGAGCGCCCCTTGGCGTAAAAATGTAAGAAAGCGCTGAACAGGGCATCCCCTGCACCGACGGTATTTACCACAGCACCCACAGACGCTGCCGGCATTTCCGTAATTTCCCCGGTTTCACGCAGGTAAATGGCAGCGCCCTTTGCACCCCGTCCCATGACGATGATGCGGCAGGGATAGGCCGCTGCAAGCTCTGTCATAAAGTTTCTGTAACCCTCGCCCACGGCCTCATCGCTGAGGAACAGAATGTCTGCCTGTTCCATAAACTCCCGATTGTAGTCGTCGTAAATATTCCCCAGGACATGGACATCTGTGGCAATCACTTTTCCGGCCTCCTTGGCAAGTCGGAGCAGGGGACGGTTGAAGTTGATATTACAGGCGACTACCAGATCGATCCCGTCCAACCGGGCAGCGGAGAAGTCGTAGGGGGTTTCCTGGATATCTTTCAGATCGCAGTAGATTTGCCGTTTCCCCTCGGGATCATACAGTACCACCGAGGCAGGTGTCTGCTGCAGCTTCCGTTGGATATGCGCCGTGGAAATGCCCAACGCCCCGAGGGACTCCAGAATATAGGAGGCAGAGAAATCATTGCCGATTATCGAAGACAGACGCACCTCATCACCCAGCGCCGTCAGCGCCTTGGCGATATTGTAAGCCACACCGGATACTGCGGTATTTACACCGAAAAAGGGATAGTCAATGGGATAATAGGGGATGGGAAAACCACGAACAGCCGCAGTGGTTTCTGTATTTACAAGACCGCTCACTAAAATATTCATTTCTGCTGTCCTTTCCGTGGGGGAATTCTGCAATTCCATTATACACCTTTGGAAATCACTTTGCAAAGGATTAATTTTGATGTCTATAATGACAGAATGAAATGTAACGAATTACACAAGGAAAATAAAAGTTTTATGCAAAAAAAGGCTTGAAATTTCCTTCCTCCTGTGATATGATATCCGAGACTAACAGGATTTTCTAGGTAATTTAAGATTTCAGTGTAAAAATATAATACACAATGTATGAATTTGCTTGATTTACGATTTTTATGATAACTGTTGGGCAAGACCTGTTCTGCAAATGAGAGGCGTTCTTTGCAATTGGTAGGGAAGTGATACTCTGTGAAATGTTTCAATCGAATATGGATCCTTCTGCTGATCCTCAGCCTTGCTGGCTGCAGCGGCGGGACGGAAACGCCTTCGGTGGATCTGCCCCCTGTATCGCTGCCTTCAGAGGGGGAGATCATCCTTGACAGCAGTGTCTCTACGGAGCATTCTGTGCCGACGGAGGAGAGTGCCGTAAATACGGAACCAACGGGTACGACTTCTACAAATGATCCCTCCACAGAGCCGTTGACCACAGAAGGTGCGACAGAGGTGCCTCCGACGACGGAACTCCGGGATACCACAGCTCCCGACCATAGCGATGGAGTGCCGCCGCAGGAGTCCACCCAGATGCCCACTTATGAAACCCTTCCCCCCTCGGAGGATGGTTCTGTGGAGCTGCGGGAGGGGAAACTGAGCTTCAGCTCCTGCGGACGCTATTCCGGCGCCTTCGTAGAGGACGGTTCCGATCGCCCGGTGGAAAATGTGGCTGCCATCCTGGTCACCAATTTAACTGCTGAGTATCTGACCTACGCATCGCTGCAGTTTGAGATCAACGGTGAGGCGGCGACCTTTGTTGTCACGGGACTTCCGGCAGGGGAGTCCGCCTGGGTGCTGGAGTACAATGCCCTGCAGATCGAGCCCGGCGCGGATTTCGTGGCCCTGGATTCCGCTATGCAGTTCATCCCCACGGAGGACTGGGACGAGCTGGAGGTCACATTCCGTGAAGGCATCCTCTCT
>JAZNVK010000189.1:0-5328 GCA_045592805.1 Faecousia sp. | reverse complement strand
ATGGTCATCTTGCCGATGGCATCGAAGTATTCGCCGGTCTGGGTCAGCAGCACGGGGTTGCCTTCCTTGTCAGCAACTTCCTTGCCCACCACGGTGGAGTGGGAGTGGCCGTCGATGAAGGCATCCAGGCCGGTGGTGTTGGCGATCAGCTCTTCGGAGGTCCAGGGCTGGGAAGCGGGATCGTCACCCAGGTGGCCCAGAGCGATGACATAGTCAGCGCCGCCGTTCTTGACGTTATCGATGACAGCCTGGACGGAGGCGTACAGAGCGCTGCCGTCTTCGCCGCCGGCGATGCCGTAGATGTAGTTGCCATTCTCATCCTGGAAGTAGGCGGGAGTGGACTTGGTGAAAGATTCGGGGGTGGTGATACCGATCAGAGCGATGGTCACATCACCTGCGTAGAGGTACATGAAGGGAGGCAGCACGGTGTCGCCTGCGACGCCGTCCTTCTCATGGTAGAAGTTGGCGGAGATGTAGGTGAAGTCAGCCTTCTCTACCAGCTCCAGCGCACGCTCCATGCCGTAGTCGAACTCGTGGTTACCCAGAGTCGCTACATCATAGCCCGCGGCATTCATGAGGTCAATGATGGTTTCGCCCTTGTCCATGGAGCCGTAAGCAGTGCCCTGGATATGGTCACCGGCGTCAACCAGATAGACCTTCTTGCCGGCCTTCTCATACTCGTCCTTCAGCTCGGCAATATTGTCGTAGGACAGGTCCTTATCGATGTAGGTGTGGATATCGTTGGTGTAGAGGATGGTGATCTCATCCTCGGAGTACTTGCCCAGCTCCCAAGTGGAGGTGATGGTGGGATCAATGACACCCTTCATGGTGATGTAATCACTGAGAAGGCTTCTGGCCTGACCCTTGTCCTCGCCCTGGAGCATATCAAACTGGGTGGAGTAGATGATACGGTCATCTTCCATACCGGCCTCGAACTCGCAGCCATGGGCATTGAGCCATGCAATGTAGTTGCCGCCGCCGGTGTAGCGGTAGTTATTCATGACGACAGTGAAGGTATCGTCTGCCTTGACTTCCTCACCATTGTAGGTCATGGAGACCACACGCATGCCGGTGGGCTGGGTGTAGTCGATCTTGTAGGAGAAGCCGTCGCCGTAGATGACGTCGTAGTAGGTCAGGTCACCATTGGTGACATAGGGCTTGCCCTCGGAGTCCACACGGATCTTGGTGGCGGCAAACTCCAGCCACTGGTGGATCTCCTCGCCGCTCATGGTCAGCTGATAGAACCAGTTCTCATAGCGGTACAGCTTGAACATATCGCCCAGATAGATATCGCCCTTGTCGATAATATTGGCATTGTCACCGGAGGTCAGGGGGGCGGAGATGGACAGCTGAGCGGGAGTGTCGTCATCGGGATTGTCAGGGGTGTTCTCGCCGGTATTGTCGTAAGCACCCCACATCTGCACTTCGTTGATCAGATCCATGAAGGCAGAGGGAGCGGTGCCCAGGTTGGCAGCGGAGAAGTCGCCGGAAGCTTCGCCGATCTTCTGGAGCATATAGTTGTTCCAAACGTCCTCTTCATAGGGCTTCAGAACAGCTGCCACATCCTCATCCAGGGCATAGCCCTGCATATCGACGATCTTGGGCTCGATGGTGTACTGGCCGGAGCTCTGGGTGTAGTAAACCTTTACTTCGGCAATGGCACGAGCCTTGGTATGGGGCTGCAGAACGGGGATCACCTTGCCATCGGAGTTCTCGATCTGAGCGACCTGTCTGCCGTGCTCGTGGCCGGAGAAGGCGAAGTCGATGGTGTTGGTGTTCTCCACCAGGTATCTCATGGAGTCGTAGGAGGCGTCAGTCATCTCGTTGTTGATGCCTGCGTGTGCCATGACAACGATCATGTCGGACTTCTCCAGCATTTCGGCTTCGTAGTGCTTGTAGGTCTCGTACATGCTCTCGAAGTAGAAACCTTCCCAGTTGGCGGGGATATCCCACTTGGGAATATTGGGGGTGCCCAGGCCGATGATTGCTACCTTGACGCCGTCAAAGTCCTTGATGACGTAGGGAACGATATCGCCGTAGGGGTCCCAATCCTTCTCCGCAGCGGAGTTGGTATCGGCATCCAGATAGTTGGCCTCGCAGATGACCAGCTGCTGCTCGGTGTCGGTGGAGGGAGACATTGCATAATCCATCTGACGGGTCAGGATGTTCATGCCGTAGTTGAACTCGTGGTTGCCCAGAACCCACATATCATAGCCGATGGTACGCAGCGCCTTGATAGAGGGATCTTCGGATTCGGGCTTATTGAATGCATAGTAGTAGGTCAGAGGGGTGCCCTGGATGGTATCGCCCATGTCTACGGTGTAGACATTGTCGCCATAGACAGCCTTCTGCTCCTTGATGTAGGTTGCGACGCGGGTCAGACCACGACCATAGGTACCGCTTGCGGATACGTCGGCGCTATAATCGGTGGCGTAGATCTGGCCGTGCAGATCGGAGGTTACGAGGAACGAGAAGTCGATGGTCTCTTCTGCGGCAAAAACTGTCGGCAGCATGGAAAACAGCATGCACACAACGAGGAGGATCGACAGGAAACGGGATGTGTGTTTCATACGCAAATCTCCTTTGTTAAATTTAACGCATAATATATCTCATGCGTCCGAACACATTATATCACTTAGCTAAATTTCTGTCTATATCCTAAAAATTTTTTGTAGGTTTGCACAATTTTTCGTAAGCAATTTTTTCTTTTTGCTGAAAAGGCCGAAGCAACGCAAAAAAGACCCCGCTCCTCCGAAGAGAAGCGGGGCGGGATTCGATTTTTATTTACTTTTTAAGCCAATGCTCAGCCGATGGCATAGACGAAGGTAACGATCAGCTTGGCAGCCTGAGCACGGGTAGCCAGACCCTGAGGTGCCAGATAGATCTCGTTGTCGCCCTCGTAGGTAATGCCGTTGAGGATGCCTGCGCCTACGGCCCACTGGATGGCCTCTACTGCGTAGGGGCTGACCTTCTCAGCGTCGGGGTAGGACAGGATGTTAGTCTCCTCGCCAATGGACACATCTACACCGGCGGCCTGAGCCAAACGGTACAGGATAGTGACCAGCTGCTCACGGGTGATCTTGGTATCGGGCTCGAAGGTGGTCTCGGTGACGCCCTTGACAATGCCGGTATTATAGGCAAAGATCACAGCATCGGTGTACCACAGACCCTCGGGTACATCGGTGAAGGGCTCAGTGTAGTCGCTCACACTGGGCTCACCCACCAGACGATAGAGCATGGTGACCAGCTGTGCACGGGTCAGGTTGGTTTCGGGCTCGAAGGTGGTCTCGGTCATGCCCTTGATGATGCCGGCCTCGGCCATCATGAGGACATAGTCGGTGTACCAGACATCGTCGGGAACGTCGGTGAAGGGATTCTCGAAGGGCTCAGTCTCCTCGATCTTTACAGCAATTACAGCAGGCAGGATAACGTCTTCTCTGTAGTACCAGTTGCCTTCCTCATCCTTAGCGCCAAGGAGTAAGTGTTCCCCGGCAAAGTTGCCTTGCAGCACCACGTGGCCATCTTCTACTACAATATTTCTGCCGAAGTTATCAACTATAGAACCATTATCGCTATAAATGACCACGGGAGTACCCACAGTCACGCCGTCAAACACAGAAGGATCGATGGTCAGTTCGACGCTGCCGTCCTCACGGATGGCGTGGACATAGCCATGGATGCGTTCCTCTTCACAGGTGAACTCATGGACGAAGTAGCCCACAGAGCCATCGGTGGTGACACGGTCAACATAGGGATCGTCTGCATAGAAGCCATAGGAATGGCCATAGGAGTAGACATTCAGAGTTGCGGAGTTGAAGGTCTCGGCAACGCCCTCGGAGACCCAGGGGGAGACAGCAGCGTCGTCGGTGGCCCAGAAGACCATGGAGTTGCCGGTGTACTTCTCAGCAGCCAGCTCCTTCAGGCCGTCGGGATACTTCTCCAGATCTGCGAACCACTCCTTGCTCAGAGGCAGGGTGGAGTAGATGGTGGAGTACATAACAAAGCCGTTCTCGTTGGCCTCAGCCTTCAGGACCTCCCAGTTCTCGGCACCGCCGAAGAGGTTCTTCAGGTCTTCCAGATCTTCTGCAGGAGCCACGAACTCGATGGTATCGAAGGCGTACAGCTCTTCTGCGGTCATTTCCAGAATGATACGGCCGCCCATGGAGTAGCCGAAGCCACCGATCTTGGTCTCGTCAATGGAGTAGCACTCGGTGACGTACTCGATCACGTCCAGAACATCCTGCTTCATATTGGTCATGGTGTTCAGGGTGAAGGACTCCTCGCTGGCACCGCAGCCGGGGAAGTCCAGGGTGACGGCAATGATACCGTTTTCTGCCAGACCGTCGGAGATGGAGTCATAGCCGCCCCACTCGTTGTGGTTGCCGCCATGGCCGTGGATCATGAAGACCACGGGATACTCGTTCTCGGAGTCGTAGTCAGCAGGCAGGGTGATGTAGGTGGGGATGCTGCCCTCTTCACGGATGGAGGAATCCAGGAAGAGGTTCTCATAGATGGGATGTGCGGGTGCATCGGGATCCTGGCCGATGAGCTTGATACGGCCTTCGCCGGTGACCTCAGCGTAGATGCTGTCGGACTGGATAGTGGGCAGGTTATCATGCTCGGGATCAGGCTCGAAGGACTTCAGATAGTTGGCCAGAACCTGGTAGTCTTCCATGACATAGTCCAGGACGTTCACAGCGCCATCGAACATAGCGAAGCCATCGCCCAGGTCACGGAGGGTGTAGTTATAACCTGCCAGGTTGTACTCAGCTTCCAGGTCAAGGGGCTCGCCGCCGACCATAACGTTCTTGACACGGTACTCGCCGGTGGGGCCGCCGATCCAGACACCCTTCTCGTCCTGCTGGACGGTGGAGGGGATGTAGGTGTGGATCTCATAGGTGATGCCGGAGACATGGAGGAAGCCGCCGATTTCTTCATCGGGAGTTCCACGGGCGCCCCATTCCAGAGCATCCAGCAGCTGCTGTCCGGTGATGGTCTGCAGGCAGGCCACATTGCCGAAGGTGTGGATGTTCTTGCAGGTCAGGTAGGAGATTTCGCCGGTGATGGCCTTGTTACGGACACCGCCGCCGTTCATGATGGCAACGTCAACGTCCAGACCCATGTTGTCGAACAGATAGTACAGAGCATCGGCAGCGAAGTCGCCGGTGTTGGTCTCCATCTTGCGGACGATACGGGAGCCATCGATGTAGTTGTCGAAAGTCAGTGCGGTGGAGCCGATGACCTCACCCAGCTGCTCGTCAATCTCTGCGATCCATGCATCCTGAATGGCCTTCACCTCAGCGTCAGAGCCCCATGCAGCGCCGCTGT
>JAZNVK010000188.1:0-5443 GCA_045592805.1 Faecousia sp. | reverse complement strand
AGCGGGGGAGGGGGTCTTGGGGGAGGGCGAATTTGGGCTGTCGGGGGTAGTATCGAAACGTAGAAGTGTTACCACAGCACAATCGGAGCGCCTCCCCCAAGTCGCCTTCTTTGGTTCCTTTCTTGGCGAAGCAAGAAAGGGACGCCCCGCGCAGCGGAGCAAAGTGGTAGATTTGTACCGTAGTATCGATGAATGGTACTGTTTGAAGGCTGCTCCACGGGCGCACACATGGGTGCGCCTCTACGAGGTTCGACGAGGGTGCTTCTGAAACCCACAGTGCCACGGGCGATTGATAATCGCCCCTACGCATTCTGACGGTAGTGCGGTAGGTTTCGGCGTGCCCGGTGGTCACGCCCTACGGTGCCGATTGTTAATACGGCAAACTGTTCGACAAATTTCTGTCTGACGGGATACATATTCCAAACCCGTGCCGGAGGCACCTTCGTTATTCGCCCTTAGCTCTTAGTTATTAGTCCCAAAAAAGACCGATAGCTTTCCGTCTCCCTTATTTTGCCAGCAGGAGCTTGGCTAATTCTTCCGTTTTGGGGTCGGGTAAGCTATTGGTCAAGAGCAGCTTCCCTTTGCCCTCATTGCGCAGGAGATCTGCCTCTGCCAAACGGCGATGACATTCCCGTGCGGTGCCGTCGGCACCGTCAAAAATCTCGGTGTCTTCACCAACGATTTTGACAATGCTGTTTTTCAGGAAGGGGTAGTGGGTGCAGCCCAGCACCACCGCCTGCGGCTTTAAGGGAAGGTGAGGGGAGAGGAGCTTTTTCAGGCAGATCTCAACTTCTTCTCCCTCCAGCTGACCTTGCTCCACAAGCTCCACCAGCCCCGGGCAGGGACATTTTACAATATTTACATTTGCGGCATAACGCTCTAAAAGGGCGGCAAATTTCTGCTCCCGCAAGGTGGCGTCCGTGGCCATGACCAGCACGGTACCGCCGGGGAAGCGATCCGCCGCCGGCTTCAGGGCAGGCTCAATGCCAATGATGATCCGATGGGGATGGCGGCTGCGCAGCTCATTAATGGCGGCAGCGGTGGCGGTGTTGCAGGCAACCACCAGAGCCTTTGCACCCTCTGCCAGAAGCCGTTCGCCGTGTTCCAGGCTCAGGGTACGGATCTCCTGCGTAGGTGGGGAACCATAGGGAGCATTGGCAGAGTCACCGAAATAGAGGAAATGCTCTTGAGGCATCTCCTGCATCAGGCGACGCAGCACGCTCAGACCGCCCATGCCGGAGTCAAACACCGCAATGGGGGCGTTTTTTGTGATCTCCATACTCAGGGTTCTTCCTCCAGACTGTAGGCGTAGACTTTGTAATTGCTGATATCTTCCCATTTCAGATAGCTGGGCAGCATGAAGCTCTCAAAGGAGAATTCGGCGCTCTCGCCAGGCTCCAGGGGATCTTCCAGGTAGCCGCAGATGAAACCGGCAGGTGCCTTGTCCTTGTCGTAGAGAATGGCGCTGACGCAGACCAGATCGCCGGTGGTCTCTGTGGTGTTGGTGACGATGCCCTCCAGAATCATGCCGCCGAAGTCGGAGTCTGTCAGCTCCACCTCGGAGGTGCTGTAGCGCTGGGCGGATTTTTGGGTTTCCTCAATGGGGGCGGAGAATTCCACATTCAGGTGCTCCACCTTTTCGAGGTCCAGGGCGATGACGTCGCAGTAGTAGCCCACCTTGCCCGGTGCCAGGATCTGGGGATAGGCGCTGACGCTGCCGATGGTACCCACGGTTTCACCCTCGTCATCGGTGAGGGTCATGACACCGTAGTCCAGGAACAGGTTCTCGCTGCCGGTATTTTCCACAATGGTGAAGGCCAGCGCCCAGATGGTGCCGGAGGTGGCGGGGTAGACCCATGCAAAGGAATCGCGGACAGTGTAGGGCTCCGGCGGAAGCGTCGTGGGCGGTTCTGTGGTGGTGGGTTCTGTGGTAGGAGGCTCCGTGGTGGGCGGCTGGGTGGTAGGGGGTTCTGTGGTAGGGGGCTCCGTAGGTGTCGGGGCAACGTCACAGGCGCAAAGACAGAGCAGTAAGGCAAGCGCACAGAGAGCGGCAATGATTTTTTTCATTCTATGTAATCCTTTCGGAATGGTGGTTATCAAGATCCGTGTACCTTTTATCATAGCACAGATCTCGAGAAAAAGAAAGTAAAAATACAAGAAATCCCAGAAACTTTGACAGGAAGAACCCATGTTCCCCGGAGGTTTTCGTTGACAGAACCGGAAAGTGCTGTTATACTATACTAATAAAAAAGCAAAGCATTTTGGTGGAGATCTATGAACCAGGAAAATCAGACCCGGGAAGCCCTGCAGACCGCTCCTGAAAAGCAAAAGAAAAACAACCGAATACTGCTGATTTTGCTGGGCGCGCTGACGCTGCTGCTTCTGGCGGGGGGAATTGTCCTGTTCTGTCTCACCCGTCCTGCGTCCATCGATACCATCACCTTCGCTGCCACGGAGCTGGTGCTGAAGGAAGGGCAGAGCGCTCTGCCGGCCTACACCATCACCCCTGCGGAGGCGGGGGCGGAGGAGCTGCAGTGGAAGACTACCAACCGTTCCGTTGCCACTGTGTCCAACGGTCTCATTACGGCGCATTCCGAGGGCAGCTGTATGATTTCCGTTACCTCCGAGAGCGGGGCGAAGGACACCCTGACTGTCAAGGTAGAGGCACCGATTCTGGAGCCGGAGGCTCCTGTGATAGGGGATTGGCGGCTGTTTGCCGTGGCAGAAGGGGATCAGATCCGTTATTTCTACAGCATCGAAGCCACACTGTTCCTGCGGGAGAACCGCAGTGCATCCCTGCACTACGAGGACAGAAGCTATGAGATCGAGGATTGGCGCTACGATCGGCAGGAAAAGAACTACACCATCTTCCGTTGGGACGAGGAGGCGCTGCCAAACGGCTTCTACTACTGCCGCGATGGCACATCTCCCTATGACCGCTGCCTGATCATTCCGCTCCCTGAGGGCGAAACCCTGATTTTCCACAGAGAAAATGAATCATAAAGCAAAGGCTGCTGCAAGACTCGCATCTTGCGGCAGCCTTTCGCATTACAGCTCCCCGGGCGGCTGAGGCAGGGGAGCGGGACGCAGTATACTTTCCTCCGGCAGAACGGGGCGTCCGCTGTGGATCTGCGGCAGCTTGGGATCGCGCAGCTCGCTGTAGCGCTGGGGTGTTTTTTCCGAATGTTCCATGATAGATCCCTCCCACGGTAGTATGTGTCGAGACAAAAAAGCCTATGCACAAAAGGCTTTGCGCAAAACGGGCAAAACACAGTATAAAAATTGTGCATTATGCCAAAGTTCATTTCACCTATGGACAGGAAAACAAAGGAATGGTATAATGATCTTGAATGTATGACGTTCCGTCACACATATTATTAAAAAAGGAGATTTGCCTATGAAGAAGCTCATTTCCCTTCTGCTGGCGTTGGCTTTGGTGCTGTCTATTTTGCCTGCTGCCCTGGCCGCTCCCGCAGAAAAAGGCGCAGAGGATATTGTCATCCTCTACACCAACGACGTCCACACTTATATCGACAAGCCTCTGTCCTATGACAATATTGCCGATATGAAGACCACCCTGGCGGCTGAAAATGCCGGTGTTCTGCTGGTTGATGCCGGTGACCACATCCAGGGTACTGCATTCGGTTCTATGGACAAGGGCGAAACCATCATCGAGCTTATGAACGCAGCCGGCTATGACCTGGCAACTCTGGGCAACCACGAGTTTGACTATGGCATGGAGCGTGCGCTGGAGCTGGTTGGTAAGGCTGAATTCCCCTATGTCTCTGCCAACTTCTACCATGAGCTGGATGGCGTCAAGGGCGAGACCGTTCTCGATGCCTACAAGGTATTTGAGATCGGCGGCAAGAAGATCGCTCTGATCGGCACTACCACTCCCGAATCCTTCACCAAGTCCACCCCCGCCTACTTCCAGGATGAGAATGGCAACTACATCTACGGCATTGGCGGCGGCACTGACGGCGCTGCCCTGTACGCTGATGTACAGGCTGCCATCGACGCAGCTTCTGCAGAGGCTGACTATGTCATCGCTCTGGGTCACTGCGGCGACGATCCCGCTTCCAAGCCCTGGACTTCCGAAGAAGTCATTGCCAATACCACCGGCCTGGATGCCTTCATCGACGGCCACTCCCATTCCACCATTCCCGGTAAGGAAGTCACCGACAAGGACGGCAACACCGTCCTGCTGACCCAGACCGGCGAGTACTTCGGTGCCATCGGCAAGATGACCATTGGCGCAGAGGGCATCACCACCGAGCTGGTTACCGAGTGGACAGGCTCCAACGCTGATGTTGCTGCCATCAAGACCGCTTGGGTCGAAGAGGTCAACGGCCTCCTGGGCGAAGTCATCGGCTCCACCGAGCTGGCCCTGGACAACTACGATGCCGAAGGCAACCGTATGGTTCGTAAGTACGAGACCAACACCGGCGACTTCGCTGCCGATGCTCTGTACTGGCTCTTCGACAGCATGGATATGGATGTTGACGTTGCCATCATGAATGGCGGCGGCGTCCGTAACGGCGCTGTTACCGGCGAAATTTCCTACCTGACCTGCAAGACCATCCACACCTTCGGCAACGTCGCCTGCCTGCAGACCGTCACCGGCCAGCAGATCATCGACGCTCTGGAGTGGGGCGCTCGTCAGACTCCTCTTGCAGAAGTCGGCGGCTTCCTCCATGTCTCCGGCATCACCTACAAGGTCGATAGCAACGTCGAGACCTCTGTCCAGATGGACGACAAGGGCGTTTGGATCGGCGGCCCCACCGGCGAGTACCGTGTCCATGACGTCAAGGTTTACGACAAGGAAACCAATACCTATGTGGATATCGATCCCGAGGCCAAGTACAACCTGGCCGGCTATAACTACACCCTCCGTGACCTGGGCGACGGCTTCGCCATGTTTGACGGCGCTGTGAACGTCCTGGACTATGTCTCTGAGGACTATCAGGTTCTGGCCACCTATGTCAAGGCTTTCGAAAACGGCAAGGTCGAAGCCACCAATTCCCCCCTGCTTGCCAAGTACCCCGGCATGCTCCTGGACTACGGCACTGTCAACGGCTCCGGCCGTATCGAAGTGTCCGAGTACGAGGAAGTTTGGGATGGCGTTATCACCATCGGCGGCCTGGAGCCCAACCTCTGGACCACCAAGTACGGCAACGTCTACACCGACTGCTCCGCTGAGCACTTCACCGAGGATCTGGGTCTGGCCTGGGGCGACCTGGCAACCGTCAAGTTCCTGGATAAGGAACTGGTTCTGCCCGTAGTTCCCGACTACTCCTATGTTGACTCCGGCAAGCCCGCTCTGCTGCTTGGCAAGAATGAGCTGGGCAATCCCACCGGCTATGCCTTCATGGCCATCAACATGGGCAACTTCCTGGAGACCTACGGCATCGCCTACAAGGGCACCGATGCTGACGGCAACTGG
>JAZNVK010000187.1:0-4846 GCA_045592805.1 Faecousia sp. | reverse complement strand
GCACCCTTCGGGGTGCTTTTTTCAATGATATCCGTTCCTTTGGGAACGGGGGATATATCTTCGATATGATATCCGCCTGCGGTGGATGATATATGCTTCGCATATGAGGGGAACGGATATTTTATCATGCTTGCCAAAGGCAAGTATATCATAGGGCGAAAGCCGTATATCATATTGCGAAAGCAATATATCATTCACTTCATTTTGTGCGTAAGCACAAAACTTCACTATGCTGCAAAGCATAACTTCACTTGGCAGAGCCAAACTTCACTATGCCACAAGGCATAACTTCACCTTCCTGCACCCTTCGGGGTGCTTTTTATATCGTCCGCAGAAGGGTTTGCGCCATTGAATCCGCTCTTCTTTTGTGTTACAATATCCTATGGAGATGATTTTGATGTGCTCTCAGATACTATCCTCGTGCCGCAGGGTGGCGGTTTTTTCTGACATTCATTCAAATTATGATGCCCTGAAGGTCTGCGTGGAGGATGCAATCGCCGCAGGTGCGGAGGGTTTTATCTTCCTGGGGGACTATGTATCCGGGCTGGCTGAGCCTGCAGAAACCATGGACTTGGTCTACGGCCTGCAGGAGCGCTTCCCTACGCTGTGCATCCGTGGCAATCGGGAGCGCTATATGCTGGAGCAGCAAAAGGGACGTGAAAATTTCGTTCCGGGCTCCCATACCGGCTCTCTGCTGTTCACCTACCGACGACTGCGACCGAGGGATCTACGGTTCTTTGAGGCGCTGCCGCACCATACATGGGCAAAAATCGGCGGCATGGATTTCGAGCTTGCCCATGCCACGCAGAGCAGTGATCGCTACTACTATGAAAAGGGCGATGCTGTCATTCAGAGCGTTTTTCAAAGTATGCAATCGGAGTATCTGATCACCGGTCACTCCCACAAGCAATATATTGCCCACGACCGGGGGAAAACTATTTTTAACCCCGGCTCCGTCGGTTTTCCCTACGGTGGCGCAGCTGCCCGGTACGGGTTGCTGGAAATCTCAGATGGGAGCGTATTTCACCAGTTTCGCTGCGTACCCTATGACCTGCGATCTGTGATCCATAAGCAATTCGAAAGCGGACTTGTGGAAACAGGTATGTGCTGGGCCATTGCTGATCTGTACAGCGTGCTTACCGGCGGAGAGTATACAAAGCAGCTCCTGAGCAGGATTTACGGGCGACCCGACAGCGAGACCGCCCTCCGGGACGAGGCGCTCTGGAGGCAACATGCCGGGGAACTGGGGCTTTTCTTCACGGAGAAAGAAGTGCTGGAGTTTCTTTCGTCACCGCAAGGTGCATAAACAAGGAGGTATCCCCTATGGATTGGAATATGGACGAGGCGGTGGCGCATTACAGGGCTCTGGGTGCGCCCCGGGATCAGGGAGTTCTGGTGGCGCTGCTCCGGGAGATGCAGGAGGCGCTGGGCGGCGCTCTGCCGGAGGGGCAGCTGCAGCTTCTGGCGCAGAAAATCGGTGCGCCCTTCCCCATTTTACGGGCGCTGATCCGTCGGATCCCCGATTTGAAGATGGCGGAGGGACACATTTTGGAGCTGTGCAGCGGTCCCAATTGCAGCAAACGGGCGGCGCTGGCAGCCTATGCAGAGGCAAATCTGCCCAAGGACGTGACTCTGAGATTTGTCCCCTGTATGCGGCTGTGCGGCAAGGGTCCCAATCTCCGCTTCGACGGCACAGTATACCACGGTGCAGACGAGGCACTGCTGCAGCGGCTTTTTAGAGAAAGAAGGTCTTAGCTTGGCGAAAAGTCTGACGAAGGATTTTACCAGGGGCAGCGTGGCAAAGCAGCTGCTGTTTTTCACCCTGCCCTTTATGGCTTCCAACGCACTGCAGGTGCTCTACAGCACCATCGATATGCTCATTGTGGGCGAATATGTGGGTACGGCAGGTCTCTCGGCGGTGTCACAGAGCAGCCAGATCATGAATTTTGCCACCATGATCTGCTTCGGCTTCTCCAACGCAGGGCAGATTCTGGTGTCTCAGGCCATCGGCGCAGGCAAGAAAAAGGAACTCAACAGCATCATCGGCACGCTCTTCAGCCTGATCAGCATTCTGGCCGTGATTTTATCAGGGATCATTCTGCTGTCCCGTTTCTGGATCATGGATGTGATGAACATCCCCACAGAAGCCTATGACTATGCCATGGATTATCTCATCATCTGCGGCGCAGGTCTGGTCTTTACGGCGGGCTATAATATGGTGGCGGCGGTACTCCGTGGCATGGGCGACAGCAAGCGCCCCTTCCTCTTTATCGGCATCGCCTCGGCAGTCAATCTGGCCCTGGACTATCTCTTTACCGGCCTCTGGGGCTGGGAGGTGGCCGGTGCTGCCTGGGCCACCATTATCGGTCAGGCGGTTTCCTTCCTCTTCTCCCTGTTCTACTTATACCGCCGTCGTGAGGGCTTCGGCTTCGATTTCAAACCGAAGAGTTTCCGCATCAGCGGCCGCTATACCAAAATGATCGCCTCCCTGGGTACTCCCATGGCCATCCAATCCGGCTGCATCAACCTGTCCATGCTCTTCGTCAATTCCATGATCAACGATGTCAGCGTGGTGGCCTCGGCAACCTTTGGCGTGGGTGTCCGCATCGATGATATTGTCAACAAGATCTCTCAGGGCATCCACTTCGCTGCCATGCCCATGATCAGCCAGAACATCGCCGCCGGACAGCAGAAACGGGCGGTGAAGGTGGTACATTTTGCCTGGATTTACTCCGCAATCCTTACCGTTTT
Source organism: Faecousia sp. (assembly GCA_045592805.1). Classification (GTDB taxonomy): domain Bacteria; phylum Bacillota; class Clostridia; order Oscillospirales; family Oscillospiraceae; genus JAZOXB01. The sequence goes on along the minus strand of JAZNVK010000187.1, from coordinate 2,095 downwards.
CTTTGTCTCTGCCTATCTGATTTTCGGAAAATACCTCTTCATGGCCTTCTCCGACGATCCGCTGGTGCATGAGATGAGCGGCGATTTTATTAAGGCCATTATCTGGATGTTCCCCGCCCTGGCGGTGATGCGTGGCAGCTCTGCCTTCATTCAGGGCATTGGAAATGCCAAGCTGTCCATGGTGCTGGCGCTGCTGGACGGCGTGATCCTGCGGATCGGCCTGAGCTGGCTCTTTGGCATTTATTTCAGCTGGGGCTTCTTCGGCTTCGTGCTGGGCTACGGTCTGGCCGCCTACGGCTGCGCCATTCCGGGTATGATCTATTTCCTCCTGGGTAAATGGAAATCCCGCCGAACCCTGGCGGAGGAGATGTAATTCAGAGTACAATAAGCCACCGGGCTGCCTGTTTTTGGCAGTCCGGTGGCTTTTTTTAGTCTTCAAATTGGAAGCCGGTGCAATCCAGGGTTGCGAAATAGTCCCGGGGCGTTTCGGCACGGCGGATCAGACGGTGGCTGCCGTCGGCGCAAAGCAGCACCTCGGCGGAACGGAGCTTGCCGTTGTAGTTATAGCCCATAGAGTGGCCGTGGGCGCCGGTGTCGTGGATGGCAAGGTAGTCCCCGATCTCAATGCCCGGGAGGGAGCGGTCAATGGCGAACTTGTCGTTATTCTCGCAGAGGCCGCCGGTCACGTCGTAGACGTGATCCAGAAGGGCATCCTCCTTGCCCAGAACCGTAATATGGTGGTAAGCGCCGTAGATGGCAGGGCGCATCAGGTCGGCGGCACAGGCATCCAGACCGATATAGGTCTTGTAAATATGCTTCTGGTGGAGCACCCTGGCAATGAGATGGCCGTAGGGCGCCAGCATAAAACGCCCCAGCTCTGTATAAATGGCCACGTCGCCCATACCCGCAGGTACCAGGATCTGCTCATACTTCTGCCGCACCGCCTCGCCTACGGCATGGATATCGCACTTGGGCTGCTCGGGACGGTAGTCCACACCCACGCCGCCGGAGAGATTTACAAAACTGATCTTGGCACCGGTGGCATTGCGCAGGCGCACCGCCAGATGGAACAGCTTCGCCGCTACCTCGGGGTAGTACTCATTGCCCACCGCATTGGAAACCAGCAGGGCATGGATACCGAACTCCTTGACGCCCAGGGTCATCATGCGGCTGAAGACACCGGCCATCTGATCCTCGGTCATGCCGTACTTGGCATCCCGGGGCATATCCATAATGGTATTGCCGCAGGAGAAGCTGCCGCCGGGATTATAACGGCAGCACAGACTCTCCGGCACAGCGCCGCAGGTCTGCAGCAGAAACTCCGCATGGCTGGCATCGTCCAGATTGATATAGGCATTGAGCTCGTAAGCCTTGCGCATATCCAGTTCCGGCGTTACATTGGAGGAGAACATGATGTCCTTGCCTGTAAAGCCGCAAGCCCTGGCCAGCAGCAGCTCCGTATAGGTGGCGCAGTCGCAGCCGCAGCCCTCCTCCTTCAGGATGCTGAGAATATGGGGATTGGGTGTCGCCTTCACCGCAAAATACTCCCGAAAACCTGGATTCCAGGCAAAAGCCTCCCGTAAGGCACGGGCATTTTGGCGGATGCCTGCCTCGTCGTAGAGGTGGAAGGGGGTGGGAATATCCCGGGCAATATTCTGTACCTGCTCCAGGGTGACAAAGGGTGTCTTCTTCATAGCGTTTTCCTCCAAATAAAAAACTGTGCTCTCGGCAAGCGAAAGCACAGGACGGAGTATCAGCAGGATCACGCCCTATGGTTGCGCTCCGCCCTGTTCTCAGGGCGACAGTCCCGTGCATCTTCTGCACGGTCCCAGCACAGGGCAGCGGACAGCCTGCCCGGCACTTCGGCGGAATCCCCTTTCCCATTGCTCCGGCCGTCCGCCGTTCATAAGCAAGGGTACTGATGTCATCCGCAACCTCAGCCATAGTTGAATTTGCTATATTGTACGCAAAAAAAGGAGAAATGTCAAGGTTTTTCTTCCGAGTTTGAGGGAATTATACAGAAGAAAAGATTGATCGCTGCATAAATGGAAATTTAGCGTTGGAGTGGTGAATGATGAATAGTGAATGGTGAATG
>JAZNVK010000186.1:0-6353 GCA_045592805.1 Faecousia sp. | reverse complement strand
GCCGCTTAGGAGGCGGCCGCTCTATCCTGCTGAGCTATATGCGCATATTTCTGCCTGCCGCTTTTTGCGGCAGGCAGCATTTTTACTGTACAGAATCGCTGTCCTGAGATTGGACATCGGGCTGACGGAAGAAGCTCTCCGCCTGGGTGGGAATCCACTCGCCCTTCATGCAGGCTTCAAACTGCTTGCGGCTCATGGTCTCGTGCTCCATGAGGTACTCCGCCACTTCCTTCAGCTTGGCATAGTTCTCCCGCAGGATCTTCTCGCAGCGGACATAGGCTGCGTCGATGACACGCTTCATCTCGTCGTCGATCTGACCGCCTGTCTGCTCGGAGTAGGACTTGGTGCGCTCGTAGTCTCTGCCGATGAAGATCTCGTCGCCGTTGTCGTAGGACACGGCGCCGATGCGCTGGCTCATGCCGTAACGGGCGATCATATCATGGGCAATGCGACTAGCGCGCTGCAGATCGTTGGAAGCGCCGGTGGAGATATCGTTGAACTCGATGGCCTCTGCCACGCGGCCGCCCAGCAGGGAGACGATCTCCTCCAGCATCTGGTTACGGGTCCAGTGGCTGGTATCCTCCTCGGGCAGGTGGATGGTCATACCCAGGGTCTTGCCTCTGGGGATCACAGTGATCTGGTGGACGGGGTCCTGGGTGGGCAGGAAGTGCATGGCGATGGCATGACCTGCCTCATGGAAGGCGGTGATGCGGATATCCTGCTTGCGCTGCACACGGCTGCGCTTCTCGGGGCCGGCAATGACCTTGAGCATGCTGGCCTCCAGCGCCTCCATATTGATCACAGGCTGCTCCTGACGGGCGGAGTAGAGGGCGGCCTCATTTAAGAGGTTCTCCAGATCCGCACCGGTAAAGCCGCCGGTGGCACGGGCGATAACCTTCAGATCCACGTCCTCTGCCAGCAGCTTATCTCTGGCATGGACATGGAGGATCTCCTCACGACCCTTGACATCGGGAGCGCTGACATAGATCTGGCGGTCGAAACGGCCGGGACGGAGCAGGGCGGGATCCAGAATATCATGGCGGTTGGTGGCGGCCATGACAATAACGCCCTCGTTGCTGCTGAAGCCGTCCATCTCCACCAGGAGCTGGTTCAGGGTCTGCTCACGCTCATCGTGACCGCCGCCCAGGCCAGCGCCACGGCGACGACCGACAGCGTCGATCTCGTCGATGAAGAGGATGGTGGGAGCGCCCTTCTTGGCCTGCTCAAAGAGGTCACGGACACGGCTGGCACCCACGCCCACACAGAGCTCCACCAAGTCGGAGCCGGAGATGGAGAGGAACTGTACCCCTGCCTCCCCCGCAACCGCCTTGGCGATGAGGGTCTTGCCGGTACCGGGAGGGCCGATGAGCAGGACACCCTTGGGAATTCGGGCGCCGATGCGGCGGTATTTCTCGGGATTGCGGAGGAAATCCACGATCTCCTGCAGCTCCTCCTTCTCCTCGTCGGCACCTGCCACATCGTCAAAGGTGACCCGCTTGGAGCCGGAGCCAACGCGGAAATTGGCCTTGGCAAATCTGGCACCTGCGGCATCGCCACGGTTGGATCTGCCCATGATGACGAAGAACACCACCATCACCACAACGGTCACCAGCAGATAGGGCAGCACCGCCATATACCAGGGTGTTGCCTCCACGGGGACAAACTCGTAGTGCTCGATGATGCCGTCCCGAAGCTGCGCCTCATAGATGCGCCCCAGGTCGTCATGGAACATCTCCACATCTGCCAGCTTATGGGTCAGCTCATCACGACCCTTGGCATCCTGCTCGTGGAGGGTCAGGGTCAGAATACCCTTTTCCCAGACGAAGGACTTGACCTTCTCCTCACGGAAGAGCGTATTGAGTTCGGAATAGCTGATATCCGACTTCTCGTCGCTGCCGAAAAAACCCATCAGCAGGAACAAAATCGCACCGAAGATCAGCAGATAGAATAAAATACCAAAACGTCTCGGAGATTTTTCCAAAGTGATTCTCCTTTAAAAATGCTTATTTTGTGTAGACCTCCGGCTTCAAAACACCGATGAAGGGGAGGTTGCGGTAGAACTCGTCGTAGTCCAGGCCGTAGCCCACCACGAACTCGTTGGGAACGGTGAAGCCGATGTAGTCGGCATATACATCCACCTTGCGGCGCTCAGGCTTATCCAGCAGGGTGCAGATCTTCAGGGAGGCGGGACCCATGGTCAGCAGGCGCTCCTTGACGAACTTCAGCGTCAGACCGCTATCCAGAATATCCTCCAGGATAATGACGTGACGACCCTTGATGTCGGTGGAAATGTCCTTAAGCAGGCGCACATTGCCGGTGGAAGAGGTGCTGCTGCCGTAGGAAGAGGTTGCCATGAAATCGTACTGGCAGCGAATGGGGGTAGCGGTGACCATATCCTTGAAGAAATTAACAACACCCTTGAGCACACCGATGAAAATCGGCTCCTTGTCCTGATAGTCGGCAGCCAGCTGCTGACCAAGTTCCTTGATTCTTGCCTGAAGTTCTTCCTCGGAAATCAGAATTCTTTCAATGTCCTGAAGCATGTGAAATCTCCTTATGTTTCTATACTGATAATCAGAGCAGGCAGCCCTTCTTCGGCACGGAAATCGGCGCTGACACCGATGCCGCCCACCGCAAGAATTGCTTGCTCACAGGTAAAGACGGGCAACCGCTGCCGCAGATCACGGGGGAGCTTCTTCTCGATGAACAGCTTTTTCAGGCTCTTGTGGTAGCCGCCGTTCATGAGAAAACGGTCTCCCTCCTGCCGTTGGCGCAGGCTAATCCGACTTTCGCCTATCATATCATATTTTATGGCAAAATGGAAAGGGGTATTTGTAAAATTTTGCAAATTTTCACAAAAGAAACAACAGATTTTGACCCCGGTTTCCTCTATGATAGTTTCACCGGGAATTTTCAGCTCTGTGGGAGGGAATTGACAATGTACCTCTTCCTCCACGCAAAGCAGCTCATAGCGGCGAAGGGCCACAAGCCCCCGGGGTAAATTCACCCGTCCGGAGGGATTCTCCGACTTCAGCAGCTGTCCAACGGCCTCCACATGGCACATGGCCAGATCTGCCGGGTAAAACTGCCCCAGCAACAATCGCAGCGCCCGATCCTGCAGGACAGGATCTGCCTCCAGCAGCTTCTGCCGGTGGTAGGAATTCTCCCCTCTTCGGGCTGTTTGCAGCAGTTCTCCCGCCAGCCGGTCCAGAAAAGCATCCTCCCGACAAAGCAGGCTGCTCTGGCGAAACACCTGGCCATGGAGTGCGGGCATCTCCTCCTTCAAAAGGGGAATCACCCCATGGCGCAGGCGGTTACGCTGACAAAAATCCTCCCCGTTGCTGGAGTCCTCTACCCAGGAGAGGTCTCGCTCACGGAGATAGGTCTCGATCTCCTGCCGTGTCACGCACAGAAGAGGACGGGACAGGCGCTCCCGTTTCCGTGGAATTCCCCGCAGCCCACGCAGACCGCTGCCCCGCAGAAGATGCTGCAGGACGGTCTCGGTATTGTCATCGGCGGTGTGGGCAGTGGCAATGCGGTCGCAGGGAAGGGATTTCAGAAAGGCATAGCGCAATTGCCGCGCCTGCAGCTCCGGGCTTTCGCCCTGCCCATAAGCGTCAGAGGCTGCCTTCCCAAAGTGGAAGGGTACAGACAGTTGACGGCAGAGGTCACGGCAGAAATCCGCATCCCGATCCGCCTCCCCACCCCGCAGGTTATGGTGAAAATGGGCAGCCTCTACGGTAATTCCCAGCTCCTCCCGCAGCTCCAGCAGCACAGACAGCAGCGCCACGGAGTCCGCACCCCCGGACAGGGCGCAGAGCACCCGTTCTCCGGGAAAGAACAGCCCCTCGCTGCGGCAGAAATCCAGCACCTTAGCCCTCATCATGTCTCCATTCCCGATCGGCGAAGGTGGTAAACTGGGGCAGCCATTGCAGCTCAACGGTGCCGGTGTCGCCGTGACGGTTCTTGGCAATGATGCACTCGGCTACGTTTTGCTTCTCGGTATCCTTATTATAATAATCCTCACGGTAAATGAACATGACCTCGTCGGCGTCCTGCTCGATGGCGCCGGATTCACGGAGGTCGGAGAGCATGGGGCGCTTATCCTGACGGGACTCGTTGGCACGGGACAGCTGAGACAGGCACAAAACCGGCACATTGAGATCCTTTGCCATGATCTTCAGGGAGCGGGAGATGTCGGAAACCACCTGCTGGCGGTTCTCGCCGCCGTTGCCGCTCTTGTTGCCGGAGCCGGTCATCAGCTGCAGGTAGTCGATGATCACCAGCGCCAGGTCGTCAATGCGGCGGAGCTTGGCACTGATCTCTGCCACGGTGATAGAGGGATTGTCATCCACACGGAGATCCGTCTGGGACAGGGCGGAGGTGGCGATGCCCACCTTGCTCCAGTCCTCGTCGTTGAGCTTGCCCGTGGTGAGCTTCTTGTTATCCACAAAGCTCTCGTTGGAGATCAGACGGGTGACCAGCTGCTGCTTGGACATTTCCAAAGAGAAAAATGCCACGGTGCGCTTGGGATACTTCTTTGCCACGTTCAGGGCGATATTCAGCGCCAGAGAGGTCTTGCCCATACCGGGACGGGCGGCAAGGAGCATCAAGTCGGACTTATTCAGGCCGCTGATGAACTTATCCAGATCCCGCAGACCGGTGGAAATGCCGGAGATGTCGCTGCCGCTCTGGGCAAGCTCTGCCAGACGGTCATAGACCTTGAGAACGATGGTGGCAATATGCTCCAGAGAGTCGCCGGTGTTGCCCCGACGAAGGGAAAAGATCCGCTTCTCCGCCGCCTCCAGAAGATCCTGGGCAGTACCGCTGCCGTCGTAGACCATCTCCGCCACGTCAGAGGCCGCCTCTAACAGGCTGCGCATCAGCGCCTTATCGTGGACAATACGGGCGTACTGCTTCACGTTGGCGGCGGTGGGGGTGATCTGCATCAGCTGGGCAATGTATTTGGTTGTATTCTGCTCGTCGAAGACACCCCGCTCCCGCATCTTGTCCACCACGGTCACCGGGTCGATGACCTGGGAGTAGCTGAACATCTCGTAGATGGACTCGAAAATGTCCCGGTTGGTCTGGACATAGAAATCATCGGGTCGGAGCATACCGATAACGTCATTGACGCAGCGGCTGTCGATGAGCATGGAGCCGAGGACGGATTGCTCCGCCTCCAGCGAATGGGGAGCCTGACGGCCTAACAGGTCTTCCATGGGGAAAGCCTCCCTTTATGATTTTACAGTTCTTCTACCTTGAGCTTCAGCTCGGCATTGATCTCGTAGCCCAGCTTGCACTTGACCTTGTAGTCGCCTACGGTCTTGATCTGCTCCTCCAGGACGATCTTGCGCTTATCCAGGTCGATGCCGGTCTGCTTCTTCAGGGAGTCAGCGATCTCCTGGGTGGTGACGGAGCCGAAGAGTCTGCCGGCACCGCCGCCCTTGCAGCGGACGATGACCACCAGGTCAGCCATCTTCTTGGAGATGGCAAAGGCCTCCTCACGCTCACGCTGGCGCTTCTCCTGCTGCGCCTTGTCGGTCATGCGCATGGTATTGACATTGTCGGCAGTGGCCTCGATGGCCAGCTTGCGGGGCAGCATATAGTTACGGGCATAGCCGTCGGATACCTCGATCATCTGGCCCTTCTTGCCCTTGCCGCGGATATCCTGCTGTAAGATTACTTTCATGGGTTTCTCCTCCTTTTAGTTATTTTCGGGATCTACATCCAATTGTTCAAAGAAACGGTCGATGCTCTTTAAGAGCTCGTCTAAGGTGACGGCAACGTTCTTATCCTTCACCTGTGCGCCTGCGGTGGCTGCGTTGCCGCCGCCACCCAGAGGCTCCAGGATCACCTGTACATTGGCATCGCCGATGGAACGGGCGGAGATGATGGTCTGGTCATCCTGGGGGTAGAGGACGAAGGAGGTCTCGATGCCGGAGATATTCAGAAGCTCGTCCGCCGCCTGGGCAGCAATGGTACGGGTGGCGGTATAGTCCAGGGGGGCGATGGCGATCTTGCCACGGTAGAGACGGGCATTCTGAATGATTTTATAGCGCGCCACAGTGGTGGGCAGGTCGTTCTGGAAGAGCTTCTTTACCGTCACGGTGTCCGCGCCCATGCGGCGCAGGAAGGCCGCCGCCTCAAAGCTGCGGCTGGAGGTACGGACGGAGAAATTCTTGGTATCCAGGGCAATACCGGAGAGCAGCGCAGCCGCCTCCAGATCCAGTATGTCGGATTTCTCCACGGAGTACTGCAGCAACTCTGCCACCAGCTCGGAGGCGGAGGAGGCGGTGGGCTCGTGGTAGTTGAGGACGACCTGCTCAATGTAATCGGCGGCGCGGCGGTGG
>JAZNVK010000185.1:0-5540 GCA_045592805.1 Faecousia sp. | reverse complement strand
CTTCAAAGGGGGAAATCGTTAATGGATAGTGCAGGCAACAGTTCGACAAACATCTATTTGACCCTGTTTCAAATCCCGTGGTTGGAGCACCCGCAAGGGGTACAACCCATCTGTAGCGCTCCTTCGTCGCTGACAGCTGCGCTGTCACACCAGTCTGCGGACTGGTTCGCAATGACATGGAACACCGCTCCTGCCTGCGGTATGCGCATGAGAATGCAATAACGCAGCCTTCCTTTTCGTTTATAGTGGCGTGTTGATTGCGAGGAGCAAAGCGACGTGGCTGCGCGGCTGCGCTGCCGACACCTTCACTATTAATCACTATTCACTATTTATCGCCCACCCTGTGTAATTTTTGTTTGTTTATTTTTGAAAGGAGTAGATTGTATGAAGAATTTTAAGACTATGGATCTGCAGCTGTTTGCTACGCAGGTCAGCACCCAGGAGAGTCTGAGTGCGGAGATGAAGACCTTTTACGACATGACCCTCATTGATGAGGCCGGCGCCAATCTGATCCATGATCAGTTTGGCCAGAAGCGCCCCATTCCCAAGGGCGGCGGCAAGACCATTTCCTTCCGCAAGTTCTCGCCCCTGGCCAAGGCTACCACCCCTCTGACCGAGGGCGTCACCCCTGCGGGCAACAGCCTCAATGTGTCCACCGTCAATGCCACCGTCAGCCAGTACGGTGACTACATCGTCCAGTCTGACGTGCTGGAGCTCACCGCTCTGGACAACACCATTCTGGAGTCCGCCAAGCTGCTGGGTCGTCAGGCCGGTCAGACCCTGGACACCGTGGTGCGCAATGCCCTGCAGACCGGCACCAACGTCAGCTTCTGCCCCAAGCAGACCGCCCAGGGTGAGGTGGAGGTTACCTCCCGTGAGCAGCTGGATGAGACCGCTGTGCTCACCGTGGACGCAGTGCAGCAGGCGGTGACTAAGCTTCGCGCCCAGAATGCCCCCACCATCGGCGGCAAGTATGTTGCTATCATCCACCCCTACGTTGCCTATGATCTCATGCGTGACCCCGAGTGGATCGATGCCCACAAGTATGCAGATCCCGATGCCCTCTTTGAGGGTGAGCTGGGTGAGCTGGCCGGTGTGCGTTTCGTCCAGTCCACCGAGGCCAAGATCTACCGTGACGAGACCTGTCCTCAGGATCTGGCGGTGTTCACCACCCTGTTCCTGGGCGACGGCGCTTACGGCGTTACCGATGTGCAGGGCGGCGGCCTGGAGATGATCGTCAAGCAGAAGGGCAGCTCCGGCACCGCCGATCCTCTGGATCAGCGCAGCTCCGTGGGCTGGAAGGCTCTGAAGACCGCTCAGATTCTGGTGGAGAACTATCTGGTTCGTGTGGAGAGCTGCTCCAAGCGTTACTCCGCCACCGCTGTGGCTAACTAAGGAGGTCTGTTACATGGAAAAACTGGTTTCCCTGCGGCTGCCCAAGAGCCGCAATGAGCAGGAGGATGTCTTCGTGTCCGTCAATGCCAGAACCTGGCTGATCCGCCGTGGTGAGACGGTGCAGGTGCCTCAGTGTGTGGCCAAGCTGCTGCAGAATCGGGAGCTGGCTCTGGATGCCGCCCTGGCTTACGAGAGAAGCAAGGGCAATTGACAGCAAAATGCCCCGACCTGAAAGGGTCGGGGCGAGAGGAGGAAGGTATATGACGGTTCTGGAGGCAATTCGGCAGGCGGATCTCCATCTGCCCAACGGCTTCTCCGTGCAGGAGAAGCTCCGCTGGCTGTCCCGGTTGGATGGGCTGATTTTTCGGGAGATCCACAGCCTGTACGAGGGCTGCACGGAGGACTTTGGTGGCTATGAGGGAGAGACGGCGCTCCATGCCGAGCTTCTGGCGGCAGAGCCCTATGGTGAGGAGCTGTATCTGCGCTATCTGGAGCGCTGCATGGACGACGCCAACGGCGACACGGACCGCCTGATCAATTCCCAGCGGCAGTTCCGTGCCGCCTACGAGACCTACGCCCGACACTACAACCGCAGCCACAGGATCCAAGCCAGGGCGAGACGGAAGTAAGGCGGAGGGGGAATAGTGAATGGTGAATGGGATTTGAAATAGAGGCAAATAGATGTTTATCGTTGAGACTAAGGACTAATAACTAAGAGCTAATAACTGAGGTATCGGCTCCGCCGATGAGATTTGAAATAGAGTCAAATCGATGTTTCTCGGTCTGTTTGCTTCCGTCTAAATCCGCCTTTTCAATACAAGTACAGGCTACCGAAAAGCCATGTCATTGCGAGGAGGGCGTAAGCCTGACGTGGCAATCCGTTCCAAAAATGTTTCGATTATATGGGAATTTCGTGTAAAAACGGTAGTTTTTAAGGATACGGATTGCCACGGCCACAAGTGGCCTCGCAATGACATTGCGTATTTGATACCTGATTCATAGTCTGAAAATCCTCCTAATACGGGAGCCTTTGGTTGCGGCATGCTGTTCGATAAATTTCTATTTGACGGACGAAATATTCCAAATCCGTGCCGCAGGCACACCTTCGTTATTAGTTCTTAGCCCTTAGTTATTAGTTCCCAAACAGACCGACAAATTTCTGTTTGGCTTTGGTGGATCGCGGAGCAGCTTGTATACGGTTGCACCGATCTGTTTAAATCCATGGGCGAAGCCTCAGTTATTCACTATTCCCCATTCATTAGTCACCTGTTCGCCCCTGCGGGTTGGACGTTGGTGGTATATTTTAAGGAGGAATGTTTATGGAATTTCCTGTTTTGCTGCCTGTTCCGGTGAGACGGTCGGTGATTGACTCCTTTGGAGGCTATTGCCACGGGGATCATGTGGAGGCGGGTCAGTTTTTTGATATGGAGAATATGACGGGGGATCGGTTTCCCTATCCCAGCCCCCGTGGGGGCAGGGGGGTGCTCAGCGCGCGAAATCCGGAGCTTTGGAATCCCGGGGAAAATCCCCCTCTGGCGCTGGCGGAGCTGGACGGTCTCTGCCTTTTGACACAGGAGGGTCTGTATTATGACCTGCGCAGCGGCCTGTTTCACAAGGAGGAGCTGGAACTGTCGGCGGAGCTGCCCAAGTCCCTGGTGAGCTTTGGCAGCTATCTGATCATCCTGCCCGACGGGAAGTATCTGAACCTCCGTCATCCGGAGGATCAGGGCAGTTTGGAGGCAATTTATGCGCCGGAAAAGCCGGATGTGCAGTTTTATCTGTGCAGCCGGGATGGAAAAATCATCTCTGCCACGGCGGCGACCACGGCACCGGCAGAGCCTGCGGATGGGACGCTTTGGCTGGATATCTCCCGTTTTTACAGCCGGGGCAAGAGCCCTTTGCTGCAGTATTCCCAGGCAGAGGAGCGCTGGGTTTCTCTGGCGGATCCCTGTATCCGTGTGGAGGCCACGGGGATCGGAGCGGCATTTTCTGCGGGGGACTGGGTATTTACGGAGGGCGTGGAGGATCATGCGCTCTGCGCTCTGACAGCCCAGCCCCGGGAGGTGCTGCTGGCAGCGCCGGACTATCTGGTGCTGGACGCGCCCATGGGCAGTGATGCCGTGACGCTGGAGGGCGCGGAGGGCTTCGCGGTGGCACGTCGGCTGCCGAAAATGGACTTTCTCTTTGCCTCCGGCGACCGTCTCTGGGGCTGTCGCTACGGCTGGGACGAGGGGCGGTTTGTCAACGAGATCTACGCCTCCAAGCAGGGGGATTTTAAGAACTGGTATTGCTTCCGTGGGGAGGACAGCGACAGCGCCTGCATCCCCTGCGGTACCGACGGCCCCTGGACGGGGGTGATCCATGCCCTGGGGCAGCCGCTGCTGTTCAAGGAGAATTGTCTGCATCGGATCTACGGCGACAGTGCGAAGCATTTCCGTATGCAGACCCTGCCCTGTCAGGGGGTGCAGGAGGGATGTCATAAGAGCCTGGCGGTGATCCATGGCGTGCTGTATTACAAGGCACTGTGCGGTGTGGTCTGCTTTGACGGGGCGCTGCCGGAGCCGGTGTCTCAGGCGCTGGGCGGGGAGTCTTATTTCGCTGCGGTGGCCGGCGCTCTGGGGGATAAGTATTATATCAGCATGCTGGATATACAGGCACAACCCCAGCTTTTCTGCTATGATACACGGCATAAGTTCTGGCATCGGCAGGATCGGCTGCTGCTGACGGAACTGCGACGGGTGAAGGACAAGCTGTACTACATCGAAGAGGGTTCTAATGTGGTTGGAATTCTGGAGGGCGGTGACAGCGTGGAGCGGAAGTTTCCCTGGTTTGCGGAGAGCGGACGGCTGCAGAACGAGGGGGCGCAGTATCTGCGCAGGATCACGGTGCGGCTGTCCATGGCACCGGAGACGGCGCTGCGCTTTCTGGTGGAGTATGATTCCGAGGGGCTTTGGAGACCTCTGGCGCAGGTGACGGGCGGCCGTCGGGGGACGGTCAGTCTGGCGCTGCGGCTGCGGCGCTGCGACCATCTGCGGCTGCGGATCGAGGGAGAGGGTCCTGCCCTGATCTACAGCCTGAGCCTGGAACGGGCGCCGGGAGGCGGTGAGGCAGGATGATTACCTTAGAGCAGCCACGGCTGCAGAGCCGTGAAGAGCTGGCGGCGCGGGTGGAGGCGCTGGAGCGCTATCTGTTCCGCCTGTGCAACCAGCTCCAGGCCGCTCTCAACGAGCTGGAGCGGAGAGGGTGAATTCTCGCTGCGCTCCATGAGTTGCCCGATCCCGGGGTGCAAGCCGAAAATTATGGCGAAGCCAATTCATGCCCGTCAGGGCAAAAAAAGAGCGTACCGATTTTTTCGGTACGCTCTTGTAGTATTCAGATGCAGTTTATTTGCAGGCGGCGGCGATGAGCTCGGCGCAGCGTTCCTCGCCCAGAACGGCGCTGTTGAGGCAGAGGTCGTAATTCTGCGCCTGACCCCAGTTGCGGCTGGTGTAGTTCTTATAATAGACCTTGCGCTTCTGATCCTTCTCGTTCAGGCGCTTTTCGGGGCTGCGGTCGGTCTCGCCGTAGCGCTCCACGATCCGCTTGGCACGGCTTTCCTTGTCGGCATAGATGAACACATGGAGGCAGTCCTTCCGATCCCGCAGCACATAGTCGGCGCAGCGCCCCACGATGACGCAGTTGCCCTTCTCCGCCAGTTCCTCAATGAGCTTGGTCTGGGCAATGTAGAGCTTATCGGGCATGCTCAGACTCTCGGCGGAGTACTGTCCGGCGGTGGCCAGGGCGAAGAGCAGGCTGCTTCTGGCGCTGGCGTACTCGCCGCTCTCCTCAATGAAGGCGGGAGAAAAACCGCTGCGCTTGGCGACCTCGTTGGTCAGCTCCTTGTCGTAAAAATCGTAGCCTAATTTCTCAGCCAGCAGCTTGCCGATGCTGCGGCCGCCGCTGCCGAATTCCCGGCTGATGGTAATGATACGTTTCATAGGAAACCTCCTTTGGACGAGATGGAGTATGGGTGGTTGGTGAGTTGCAGAAACTAATAACGAAGAGCTAAGGACGAAAAACGAAGCTGTGCCTCCGGCACGGATTTGGAATATTGATTCCGTCAAACAGAAATTTGTCGAATTGTTGAGAAAACGGTTTGTATCATG
>JAZNVK010000184.1:0-25887 GCA_045592805.1 Faecousia sp. | reverse complement strand
AACGCAGGTAGCTACTCCTGCGAAACAATCTTTTAAAGAGAGAAGAAATGATAAAAATCACCCCTTTCGAGATGGTTTTTATTATATGTGATTCTATACCAGACTTTGAAAGAAATATATTTGTGGGCACCTCTAAAAAGCTCTCTTAGCGAAGTGCTCATTTGCTTGTTTCAAAGCCGCTTTGCTTGTGCCCAACAGGCATTTAGCCATTCAGATAGTCAATTATTGGTTCGATATATTTTATGTCTGAAATATCATATGACGATGACATCATTTTTATCTGTTCAACATCAGCCTCAGTCTTATTTTTCTTTGCTTTTAAAACCTTGACATACATTTTCATCATTATCTTTGATGCTGCGGGCATCTTTTCGTAATCAAGACCACCAGGGCAATAGAACCATCTTACTACTTTAAGTTCTTCTTCTGAGAAGTTTTTAGGCAATGTTAGTTCGATTTCAGGGTTTTCAATAGGACTTGCTCCGACACAAAATGCGACCAGTTTCTTATCCTTCCATCTCAAAAGATTTTTCTTGAACCATTTGAGTTTGCTTATTGAACCAGCTACAGCCCAGCCGCCGAAAACTACGGCATCATAGCTATCTATATCCGCATTTTTAGCTTTACTGTACTCAATGCAATCTGCATTTGTTTTTTCTGCTATCCACTGGGCATATCTTTTTGTAAATCCAGTCTGTGAATTATATATCACAATCGTTTTCATTTTCATCCTCCCTGAAATAGTATATTCTCAACAATTCAAGTTTTGCGAACAGTTTGTCAAATTGGAATTTGGTAAATGAATAAATGCCGAGGACATTGTTAAGAACCTCAATGGGGTAATTCAAAACCCCGATCTCATGATCTTTGCAAAACCCTCACAATCTCTCCGATGTATAGATCGTGGAAGTCCCGGTTGGGGTAGTTTTTCTCTACGATGTCCTTGTCCAGGAAGCCCTCCTCCAGCAGGGGAGCACGGTAGAGCTTGCGGCAGACCAAGACCAGCTCCGCCTCGGCAAAGTAGGTATAGCCCTCTGCGAACACAGGGGTCAGCCCCACAGCGGCCACCTTGTCCCCGTCCCGACCGGAGTGAGAGCCCAGATAAGCAAGCTCCTTCTTATGCGCCGGGAAGAAGCAGAGGGTATACAGCTCCTCCCGATCCACAAACTCCTTGGTATAGCGCTGGGGGCGGAGATAGATCACAGAGGTGGGAAGGGTTCTGCCCTTCTGATGCCAGATGGAGCCCAGATGCCCCCAGGAGGCGGTCATGGTATTGTAGCCCTTTTCATCGCCTGCGGTAATGAGCATCCACTGGTCAGCAATCTTATCCATGGGGTTCATCATCAGCTCATGTACAGAAATTTCACGCATCGCATATCATCCTTTCTTAGAAAAGACCGGCAGGGAGCGCCTGCCGGTCTTGTTATTGACCCGGCATGATCGGTTCATATGGAACGGTGCAGATTTGCAAGGGGGCTTAGCTGCCTCTATTGCTTTGCAGTCCAGGACAGGAAACGGCAGAGCATGGCGGCCATCTGCGCTCTGGTCAGGGTATCCCGAGGGCAGAGGGTAGAGCTGTCCATTCCACGCAGGATCCCTGCTGCAACCGCCCATCCCATAGGATCCCGGGCGTAGTCACTGATCTCTGCACGGTCACGGAAGGCCAGAAGCTCGTCAGGCGTTCCGCAATCCAGACCACAAGCCAAGGCATAACGATAGAGGAAGGTGGCAAACTGTTCTCTCGTTACAGGGCTATGGGGATCAAAGGTTACGTTAGTTGTACCATTGGCAATGCCGTAGTAGTGCGCCCAGTTGACCGCCTGGAAGAACCAGCTCTCCTTCGGCACATCCTGGAAGCCGCAGTCATAATCCAGCTGCTCAGCACCGCTGATATTATGCAGGACCTTCACTACCATGGCACGGGAGGCTGCGCCCTCGGGATCAAATGTGGTATCCGAAGTGCCGTTCATCATTCCGCTCCAATAGGCATTGCAAACATCGGAATAGTACCAGGTGTTCAGTGGTACATCCCGGAACGGAAGGATCTCAACCTCATAGAATTCCAGGCCGTAGGTCTCCGCATAGGTCTGCGCATAGGAGCCTGCTGCGCCGAAGATGACCGTAGTACAGCCTTCCCACGGTTCATCTGCAATCTCGGTCACCGAGGGGGGGATGAACAGGGCTGCTGGGAACACCAGCGTTCCCTTTTCCACCTGCCGGATATTTCCGCCCAGCATCAAAAGATCCAGATTCTCTCCGTAGATACAGCCCGGCTCCATGGCGGTGACCGGGTAAATGCCCACCCTTTCAGGTACTTTCAAGATTCTGCCGTCGGTATTATCCACGTTGCAGAGGCAAACAGCCACTGCCTCGCCGTCTCTTAGGCAGAACAGGTTATTTCCAGCATAGATGTAGGACTGATCTTCCTGCATCGGGAAGAAGCGATTGCCGCCTTTTTTTGCGAGTTCCTGTGCAAAAGTTCCCGCATAGCCCGCAATCACACGGTGGGGCTCACCGACTCCCATCTCCATCAGGGATTGGGGATCATATTCTTCCAATGTGGGCGGCAAATAGATCAAGCTTACCTTGGTGCTGTAGTATACGTTATCTCCAATGGTGCGGAGCTTCTCGGACATACGCACCTCGCTTAGCTTCACGCAGTGGGAAAAGGCTGCGCCGCCGATGGTGGTAACGGTATCCGGGATGTAGACGGAGCACAGGTTCATTCTTGCCTGGAAGGAACGTGGGCACAGCTCTGTCACGGGCTGCCCATCCACTGTGGACGGAATCACCAAATGCTCCGGCAAGGAATCCGCATCACTGCTGACAGCCTTGGCATAGCCGCTGTAGGGGTAGACCATATAGGTGACGCCATCGATCACCCTTTCATGGCCTAATTCCGTGGTCTGGCCGGTCTGCAGGTTATAAAACTGCAGGTCGTGCTCCTCACAGTATTTCTGCAGGGCCTCATCCGGATTGGCCCGTACCATTGTGATCTTGCTGTTTTCTTCAAATCCGTCATAGGATTTCAGCGTATCCGGGAAGGTGATCTCTGTAATATTCGTGAGGCTGAAAGCGCCTCTCCCCAGGTGCGTCAGCCCATCCGGCAGCGTGATCTCCGTCAATCCGGTACAGCCGAAGGCACCACTTTCTATACGGCGAAGCGTGGACGGCAGGTAAGCTTCTTTTAAGCTCCAGTTAAACTCAAAAGCAACCGGGCCGATGGTCTCCACACCTTCTTCACAGTGCAAAACCTCAATGGAGCAACCGGGAAATGCCCACTGGCAGATCACTTTTGTAGAAATGGTAAGCTCCAGAATATTGGCGGAGTTAAAGGCCTCTGTCCAAACACCGTAGATCTCCACTCCGTCAATTTCAGAGGGAATGACAAGCTCCGGCGGCACAACCCCCGTATATCCCACAATATAGGTGTTTCCATCCTCTTTGGTTTCATAGAGGAACGAAAAGTCATCCTCCGCAGGTAGTGCATGGGCCAGGGGAACCGCAGAAAACAGCAAGCATAAGGCTACCAGACAAATAAGCATTCTCTTCATTGTTACCGACCTCTTTTCTGTTGTTATTTTCGATATACGACATTCTTATGGCAGACCTTGGTCAAAATCTCGCTTACTCGCTCAGATCAAACTCGGCCATGACCTTGGCGCAGCGGGGGCAGAGGCCCTCGGCATTGGCGGCCTCGGAGTGCATCCAGCAGCGGGGGCACTTCTCGCCGGGGGCGTTCGTGACCTGAACGGTCAGGCCGGGGAAGTTGCTGCCCTTGCCGCAGACGGCCTCGGCATCGGTCTTTTCCAGGGTGACCTTGGAGACGATGAAGAGCTCCATGAGATCCATGTCCTTCACGGCTTCCAGAGCGGCCTTGGCGGCCTCGTCCTCGGCAGAGAGAGCCACAGCGGCTTCCAGGGCCTTGCCAATGCGCTTTTCTGCACGGGCGGCTTCCAGCACACCGTTGACATCGCTGCGCAGTGCCATGAGGGTATCCCACTTGGCCATGGTCTCGGCATCCAGAGCATAGGCCTCATAGGGCTTGACCATGTCGTTCAGGACGATATTGCGCACATCGTCCTCCTTGCGGTGGGGCATGGCCTGCCAGATCTCGTCGGCGGTGTAGGCCAGAATGGGGGCGTACATTCTGGCCATGGCATCCACGATCAGGTACAGAGCGGTCTGGGCGGAGCGGCGCTTCAGGCCGTCCTTGCTCTCACAGTATAGGCGATCCTTCAGGATATCCAGATAGAAGTTGGACAGCTCCACCACGCAGAAGTCGTTGATGGCATGGGTGAGAATGTGGAATTCGTAGTTGTCGTAGGCCTTAAAGGCGGTCTCGATGAGGCCGTTGAGCTTGGTGACGGCCCAGCGATCCAGCTCCAGCATCTCCTGGGGGGAGACCAGGTTGTCGGCATCGAAGCCGGCCAGGTTGCCCAGGCAGTAACGGGCCGTGTTGCGGAACTTCAGATAGGTCTGGCTCAGCTGCTTAAAGATCTCCTTGGAACAGCGGACATCGGCACGGTAGTCTGCGGAGGCAGCCCACAGGCGGACGATATCAGCGCCGAAATCACGGATCAGATCGGCGGGATCTACACCATTGCCCAGGGACTTGTGCATGGCCTTGCCTTCGCCGTCCACCACCCAGCCGTGGGTCAGGCACTTCTTGAAGGGAGCGCCGCCGCCCAGAGCGCCCACGGAGGTGAGCAGGCTGGACTGGAACCAGCCACGGTACTGGTCAGCGCCCTCCAGGTAGATGTCAGAGGGCCAGTTCTGGCTGTCATCCAGGCGCAGGGAGGCGATATGGGTGGAGCCGGAGTCAAACCAGCCGTCCAGGGTGTCGGTTTCCTTGTCGAAGGTCTTGCCGCCGCAGTGGGGGCAGGAGAAGCCTTCGGGGATCAGTTCCATGGCATCCTTGGCAAACCAGGCATTGGAGCCCTCTTCGCCAAAGATCTTGGAGATCCGCTCAATGGTCTCGGGGGTGCAGACGGGCTTGCCGCAGTCCTTGCAGTAGAAGACGGGAATGGGCAGACCCCAGCGGCGCTGACGGCTGATGCACCAGTCGGCGCGCTCGCGGATCATGGCCTTCATGCGGTCAATGCCCCAGGCGGGCAGCCAGCGCACATCGTCACAGGCGTCGCAGGCGGCATCCTTAAAGGCGTCCACGGAGCAGAACCACTGAGGGGTGGCACGGAAGATGATGGGGCTCTTGCAGCGCCAGCAGTGGGGGTAGCTGTGGGTAAAGACCTCAGATGCGAAGAGAGAGCCGTCGGCCTTCATATCCTCGACGATCTGGGTGTTGGAGACGTCATAGCGCAGACCGGCATACTTGCCTGCGTCGGCGGTCTGGAAGCCGCGGTCGTCCACGGGGACGATGAGATCCATATTGTAGCGGCGGCAGGTCTGGTAGTCGTCAGCGCCGAAGCCGGGAGCGGTGTGGACGCAGCCGGTACCGGAGTCCATGGTGACGTAGTCGGCGGTGACCAGCATGGAGTCCCGATCCAGGAAGGGATGCTGGGCGGTCATATACTCAAAGAAGTTGCCGGGGAAGCGCTCGACGATCTCGTAGTTCTCGATGCCACCGGCGGCCATGGTCTTCTCCAGGAGCGCCTCAGCCAGGACGTACTTCTCACCGTTCTTGGCATCCACGAGCACATAGCTCTCTCTGGGGTTCAGGGCGATGGCCAGGTTGCCGGGGAGGGTCCAGGGGGTGGTGGTCCAGATGATCACATAGGTGTCCTTGCCGTCCAGCTTGTCCTTGGTGTCCTTCAGGGCGAATTTTACATAGATGGAGGTGCAGGGATCATCCTGGTACTCGATCTCGGCCTCGGCCAGGGCGGTCTCGTCCTTGGGGCACCAGTACACGGGCTTCAGACCCTTGTAGATGTAGCCCTTGCGGTACATCTCGCCAAAGACCTTGACCTCTTCGGCCTCAAAGCGCTTGTCCATGGTCTTGTAGGGGCGATCCCAGTCGCCCAGCACGCCCAGGCGGCGGAAACCGGCCATCTGGCGGTTGATAAAGTCCTGAGCAAAGGCCTCGCAGGCGGAGCGGAACTCGGTGACGGGCATGGTCTTGTGGTTCAGCTTGTTCTTCTTGATGATGGCAGACTCAATGGGCATGCCGTGGTTGTCCCAGCCGGGGGTGTAGGGGGTGCAGTAGCCACGCATGGCGTAGGAACGGACGATGAAATCCTTCAGGGTCTTGTTCAGAGCGTGACCCATGTGGATGTCGCCGTTGGAGAAGGGAGGGCCGTCATGGAGGATAAAGCGGGGCTTGTCCGCATTCTTCTCCATGAGCAGCTTGTAGACGTCGATTTTGTTCCAGTTCTCCAGCATACCGGGCTCACGCTGGGGCAGACCGGCACGCATGGGGAAATCGGTTTTGGGTGTGATGATGGTGTTCTTGTAGTCCATAACAGAAAAAAACCTCCGTTGTATTTCGAAAAAATAAACACCTCTGCCTCATCAAGAGACAGAGGTGCAGCTCTGCGGTACCACTCTTGTTCCCCGAAAAACGGGGCACTCGAAACGGGATAACGGCCGTGAACCGTCTGCGCCTACTACGATTTCGGGCAGATGCTCCGGGGTGATGGACGTTGACATGCGGCTGTCTCGCAGCGACCGACAGCTCTCTGAACGCAGAGGAAAACGCTCTGTCCCCTTCTCAGCAGGTGATTATTTCTTTGTGGGATGGTAGTTGGGACCAAACTGCAGGTCCTCGAACTTCTTGAATTTCTCCTCTTTTGCGGGAGCAGGGGCAGTCATTTCCTGCTGTACCAGCTCACCCAGGGAGGGGGTGCTCAGGCTCTCCTCGATCCGCTGGCCGATCTCCTCGATGAGGGCGTCAGCCTTCTCCTCGGTGGTGGGAGCGGAGGGAGACTTGTCAAAATCAAAGGCACGCTTCTCTTCCGCAGTGGGAGAGATGGTCTTGCCGAATTCCTTGCCCTTGGGAACCTCAGGCAGCTCCTGCTTCCGCAGCTCGTCGATGAACTCCAGCTGGCGCTTCAGGCGCTTCTCCATGGAGTCCAGGAACTGACCGGTGGCCTCCTTGGCCACGGCAAGGCGCTCCTCCTCCAGGTTGGCCTGCTTGTCCAGGTTCCTGGTCTTGGCGGAAACGGTATCCTCTGCCTCGTGGAGCATACGGGCGCACTTCTTCTCTGCCTCTGCGATCATCTGATCGCAGGTTTTTTGTGCAGCGATGATGGCGCTCTGCATGGAGGACTCCTGCTTGCGGTACTCCTCCAGCTTCTCCACCAGAATGCGCATCTTGCTCTTCAGGACGGAATTTTCCTTGTACAGGGTAATATAATCTTCGGTCAGGGGCTCCAGGAAATCGTCTACGGAGTCCATGTTATAGCCGCCGAACACAGCTTTTTCAAAGGAGATCTCCTGGATCTGCTGGGGGGTCAGCATGGTGCTTCAGCTCCTTCTGTTTCTATTAATCTTTGGAATTTATACGTAGCTCTTAGCGGCTTCCTGGCTGTCTTCCCACTCGCCGGTGATGCTGACGTTGTAGGGGGTAATGAGGTAGGTGGAGACGGCCACCTTCTTGATCTTGCCGTCCAGGGCGTAGGCCACGCCGGAGAGGAAGTCTACCAGGCGACGGGCGATATCCTTGGTGGTGTTCTCCAGGTTCAGCACGACGGCTTCCTTGGCACGCAGGTGATCGGCGATCTCAGAGACCTGGTCGAAGCGGTCGGGCTTCACCAGAATGACCTGCAGCTGCACGCCGGGGCTGATGCTGACCACGCGGCCGGCATTGCTCTCTACGGGAGCGGCGGGAGCAGAAGTGGTGCTTCTGGAATAACTGCTGCGGCGGCGGACAGGTTCCTCCTCAGGCAGCTCGTCGTCGTACTCATCGTAATCGTCTTCCGCATCGGAATAGGGGTGGGTCAGCTTTCTGATGCTATCCATAAAACCCATGGATCATACCTCCATAAATCAATTCAAATTCTTTATTTGTAATATCTTGCGCCGAAAATGGCAGTGCCCACACGGATCATGGTACTGCCGCAGGCAATGGCATCCTCAAAATCGTCGGTCATGCCCATCGACAAAATATCCATGCTGATATTATGCGATTTTTTTGGCGTTATGTCAACAGCAATTGTGCGAATTTCTTCAAAAAATTTGCGATTTGCGCCTTTTTTGTCGGAAATGGGCGGTATCGCCATAAGACCCTTCAGCCTGCAGTGGGGGAACTTGTCCATCTGCGGCACCAGCTCGTAGACCTCCTGCACCGTAAAGCCGGACTTGCTCTCCTCGTTTGCAATGTTGATCTCAAAGAGGATGTCCTGGCAGATGCCCTGCCTGGCGGCCTCCTTTTCGATGCACTCCAGCAGCGCCAGCCGATCCACGGACTGGATCAGATCCACCTTGCCCACCACCTGTTTGACCTTGTTGGTCTGCAGATGGCCGATAAAATGGACAGGAGCGCCCTCATAGGCGTGTTCCTTCTGCTTCTGTACCAGCTCCTGCACCTTGTTTTCACCGCAGCAGTCCACGCCGCCTGCAATGGCACGGTGCACCCGTTGAGTGTCGTTCATCTTGGTGGCGGCGCAGAGCAGGATTTCTTTCGGATCCCGACCGGCGGCCAGAGCGGCCTGGTTCATGCGTTCACGGATGGCCAGAATATTTTGTTCGATCATCGGATCACCTTCCCGTTTTCTATTTCCTGGGTTGTTATTATCAATACATCCTCCTCCTGCAGGGCAGCAGGGTCTGACGGTATGTATTCCGCCAGCACCGACTGCTCTAAAAGGCAGAGGATTTTTATGTTCTTCCATTTTGCCCGTTGCCCTACCAGCACATAGACGCCGGTCTCGCCGTCAATGTGATAAAGTGCCTCCTTTGGCAGCTCCAGGCCACGGAGCTTCTGCCCCAAAATTTCGCCGCTCAGACGGCGGCAGTTCAAGATTTGTCCCATTTCCCGACGGCAGGAGAAGACCGCCAGCTGTTTTTCCTCTGCCGCGGGGCTTAAATGGCAGAGGGTCATGGGCAATTGTCCCAGCGTATCAAATTCCACGGTCAGAGCCTCGCCCACTTCATAGCCTGTCCCCTCCGGCAGAAGGGCGGCAAAGTACCAGGTTTGGCTGTAGACCAGCTTGCCTCTTGCGTCTTGAGGTGCGGCAAGGCCAATTCCCTCCAGAGCGGCAAATTCCCGTGGAAACAGGCGTTGCAGGCGCTCAAAGGATAAAGCGTTCTCAAACCCGTCCACCTGCGTGGAGAAATAGCCGCTTTTTGCGGTGCAGAGCAGCCCGTTGGGCGTTTCTGCTGCCTCACAGCAATAGCTGAGACCGTAGCTCCCACCGCCCGACAGCCATTGTCCCTCGGCAGCGGTGATTTCAGAGAACGCACTGCCGCCAAACAAAAGTCCCTCCTCACGCACCACGAAGCCGGAGACGGGAATTCCGTCGCCGACTTCGCAGATCATGATCTCCCGCAGGCTGTACGCCTCCTTGCCCTCGAAAAAAGAGAGCAGCAGAAAGAGGAGCAGCAGCACCGCCAGGCTGATGCGCAGGAGCTTGAAAAAGAGCGCCCCCTGCTTTTTCATCTTATGTAGGGAAGCGGATGGGCTGCAGCGGCACCAGGGTAGAGATGGCGTGCTTGTAGATCATTTGCTGCTTGCCCTCGGAGCTGAGGACAACGATGAAGCTGTCAAAACCGGTGACAATGCCCTTCATCTGAAAGCCGTTCATAAGGAACATGGTGACGGGGGTGTGTTCCTTGCGCACCTCGTTGAGGATCAGATCCTGCAGATTTTCTGTGTTTGCCATAAATAGGTCTCCTTTTCTTGTTTTGATTTTTGGGACACCTATATTGTATGGAATCGCAGGGTCAGAATTTGTCGCATCGGGGCGGAGCGAAGATTAAATTTGTGCCAGACATTGGCGGAGAATATGATCAAAATCAGGATTTTTCGGCAGGGAGAACCAGCGGATCTTCTCATTACGGTAGAACCAGGTGCGCTGCCGCTTGGCATAGCGACGGGAGCCCAGCTGAATGGCCTCTTTCGCCTGCTGCAAGCTTCCCTGACCGCTGAGATATTGGATCAGCTCCTTGTAGCCGATGGCCTGCAGGCCGGTGGCGTCGGCAGGGATCCCCATGGCAAGAAGCTGCTTCACTTCCTCCACCAGCCCCTGCTGCAGCATCAGTTCCACACGCAGGTCAATGCGGTCGTAGAGATCCTGACGGTTTTCGTAGTCCAGGCCAAAATAGATGGGCTGGTATTTGGGCGGAATGGCTTTGGTTTCCAGGTCGTGCTGCGTCATGGTCTTTCCCGTTTCCAGCCAGATCTCCAGGGCGCGGATCACCCGTTTTTGGTTGGAGGGATGAATTCGGGCAGCGGCCTCGGGATCTACAGCGCGCAGCTGCCCCATCAGCACCTCGATGCCCTGGGTTTGGGCAATTCGGCTCAGCTCCTCCCGTTTTCCGCTCTGGGGAAAGGGGGCAAACTGCCGTCCCGCAATAAGGGAGTCCAGATACAGCCCCGTGCCGCCCACAATGACCACCGGCTTGCCCCGTGCCAGAATGTCCTGCACAATGGGGTCAGCATCCTCCACATAGCGGCTGACGGAATAGCTCTCCCGGGGGTCGAGAAAGTCCATCATGTGGTGGACGATGCCCTGCTTTTCCGCCTCGGTGGGCTTGGCGGTGCCGATGTCCATGTATTTGTAGATCTGCATGGAGTCGCAGGAGACAATCTCCGCCCCCAGCGCCCTGGCAAGATCCACGGAGAGCCTGGTCTTGCCTGAGGCGGTGGGGCCTACGATACAGATGATCTTGTCCATGTCAGCTCCTCTTAAACTGCCGCTCCAGCTGGGAACGGGTCATCACGGCGCAGATGGGTCTGCCGTGGGGGCAGTACTTCAGATCCTCCCGGGACAGCACCTGCTCCACCAGCCGCTGCAGCTCCAGCCGATCGGAGTGCATACCGCCCTTAATGGCGGCCTTACAGGCGATGGTGTGCAGCATCTCATCCCGGAGGGTCTTGGGGTCCAGCTTTTTGCCACGGCGCAGCTGCTCTGCCAACTGCAGCAGCAGACTCTGAGCTTCCTGCTCGGAGATGTCCGCCGGAATCTGGCGAATGGCCAGAGTGCCGTCGCCATAATCGCTCAAAGCGAAACCATAATCGCTCAAAATGTCTGTATTTTCCAGCAAAAGGGCGCAATCCTCCCGTTCGGGAGCGCACAAAATGGGCTGCAGCAGCAGCTGGGAGGCCAGGGCATCCTGCTGATTACGCAGTTTTTCGAACAAGATCCGCTCATGGGCGGCGTGCTTGTCAATAAAGAGCAGCTGCTGGTTCTGCTCTATAATGATATAGGTATCCATGGCCTCGCCCACCATGCGCCAGGGCGCTTCTGCCTTGGGCAGCGCCAGCTCCTGCTGGGTGGGGGTGAGTTCCACGGGAGGCGCAGCCTGTGTTACGGGAGGCGCAGGCGCTTCCTGCTCTGCCTCCGGAGGAGGCAGCTGCCCCAAAAGCTCCGAAGTGTCAGGGGGTGGAGCCGTTTTTTTCACCGGCGCAGCCTGCTGCACGGGTCTCGGCTTCAGCAGGTCAGCGTTTTCGATGGTTGTCCTGGTGAGCTGGGGTCTGGGGGCATCCTTCATGGTTCCTGCATAGGCACGGAACTGCTCGGCGGTCATGCTGCGGTAGAAATCCGCTCTGGGCTCTGCCGCCTTATTCTGGGGCTTGGCAGGTGCAGAGAAACGCAGCTCCACCTGCCCCTTATCCTGCTCCAGAGCGCCCTTGACACCGTAGTGGATGCACTCAAAAACATCCCGTTCATTCAAAAACTTCACTTCGGTCTTGGCGGGGTGGACATTCACATCCACCAGATGCTCCGGCAGGCGCAGGTGCAGCACGCAGGAGGGGAAGCGTCCCACCATAATGCGGTTGCGGTAGGCCTCCTCCAGAGCGGCGCACATGGTCTTGGAGCGCACATGGCGGCCGTTGACGAAGAAAATTTGCAGATCCCGTTTGCCACGGGTGGCGGTGGGCGCAGAGGCATAGCCCTCCACGGTGTACTTGTCCCAGCTGCCTTTTACGGGCAGCATGCCCTTGACCACCTGATTGCCGAAAACGGCATGGACAGCAGAGAGCAGTTTGCCGTCGCCGGAGGTCTGCAGCTGGATCTCACCGTCACGGATCACACGGAAGGAAAGCTCCGGGTGAGCCAGCGCCAGCCGCTGCACCACAGAAAGCAGTGCGGCGGCCTCTACGGTGTCCCGTTTCATGAATTTCATACGGGCAGGGGTGTTGTAAAAGAGATCACGGACAATAATGGTAGTGCCGTTGGGACAGCCGGCCTCCCCTTCTTCGGTGATCTTACCGGCCTCCAGGTGGAGGCTGTAGCCCAGAGGGGCTTCGGGGGTCTTGGTCAGCAGATCCACCCGTGATACGGCGGAGATGGCAGCCAGCGCCTCTCCACGGAAGCCTAAGGTAGTAATGGCCTCCAGATCCGCCGCTGTGCGCAGCTTACTGGTGGCATGGCGCAGAAAGGCGGTACGGGCATCCTCCGGGAGCATACCGCAGCCGTCGTCGGTGATTCGCAGGAAGGTCATGCCGCCCTCCTGCAGCTCCACGGTAATATTCTTTGCCCCGGCATCAATGGCATTCTCCACCAGCTCCTTGGCGGCGCTGGCAGGCCGTTCCACCACCTCGCCGGCGGCGATCATGTCTGCCAGATGGGGGGATAACTGTTGGATTTTCGGCATAATATGCACTCCTTACATCCCAAGGGTAGCGGCGGAAGCGATAAAGTTAATAAAGAAGTGCAGCAGTATGGGGCCGATGATATTCCCCGTCCGCTGGTACACAAAGCCCAGAGCAATGCCGGCCGGCAGGTACTGGATGAAGCAGAGGATCAAGGTCAGCACATCCAGCTGGCCGATGCCGCCTACCACATGGACAGCAGAGAAGAGAACGGCGGAGACGATGTATGCCAGAATGGGTACCTTGCGGTACAGAGGCGCGAAGAAGAGGCCACGGAACAGGCACTCCTCCACAATGGGAGCGAAAAATACGGTACACAGCAGCATCTGCCAGGGGGTCTCCTCCAGCAGCAGATCCACAGTCTCCTGGTTCAGATTCTGGGGCTCCAGGTCAAAGAGGAAGTAGACAAAGGCTACCTGCTGCGCCATGATATTGTAGATGGCAAAGCCCAGCAGCGCCGAGAGAATGACGTGACGGAGCTTGCCCTTCATGTCCTTCAGGGATTTCCAAAGGAAGCGGCGGAAGATCAGGAGCACAGCGATGAAGTTGATGACCATATAGGACAGCTGCAGCATAGAGTTACCCTTGACCGTGTACACATCCACACCCAGCTCGGGCAGCAGCCAGACCAGGAAGGTTCCAAGGAAAAATTGGTAAATAATCCAGTAAACATAGCCCAGAATCAGCGCCAGGGGATTTGGGGAGAGAAGGGGAGAGGAAAAGAATTTTTTCTTCATGTTAATCCTCCTTTTCGGGATTTATAGCATCTTTTTCAGCTCATAAAGAGCGTTCATGGCCTCAATGGGGGTCATGGTCTCCACGGCCAGATTCTCCAGCTTGGCACGGAGGGCGTCGTTGGCCATGCCGGTGATGGAGAGCTGATCCTGTGCGGCTACGGTGACGGTGCGAACGGGAGCGCCGTCCTCCAGCTGCTTCAGAAGCAGCCTTGCCCGTCGAAGCACCTTGTCGGGCAGACCGGCAAGCTGGGCAACCTCAATGCCGAAGGAGCCTTCAGCGGTGCCGGGGACGATCTTGCGCAGGAAGACGATCTGCTCCCCACGTTTGCGGACGCAGATGTTGTAGTTCTTCACGCCCTCGATCTCCTGCTCCAGATCGGTCAGCTCGTGGTAGTGGGTGGCAAAGAGGGTCTTGGCACCGATGCGGCGCTTGTCGGTGACGTATTCCAGCACCGCCCGGGCAATGGCCATGCCGTCAAAGGTGGAGGTGCCTCTGCCGATCTCGTCTAAAATCAGCAGGCTGCGTGCGGTGGCGTGCTGCAAAATAGAAGCAACCTCGCTCATCTCCACCATGAAGGTAGAGCGACCCATGCTCAATTCGTCGGAGGCACCGATCCGGGTAAAGATCCGGTCAACGATGCCGATCCGGGCAGAGCGGGCAGGGACAAAGGAGCCGATCTGCGCCATCAGCACGATCAGTGCTACCTGCCGCATATAGGTGGACTTACCGGCCATGTTGGGGCCGGTGATGATGGCGGTGCGGTTGTAGCCGGTGTCCAGATGGGTGTTGTTGGGTACGAAAAGCATGGGCTGCATCCGCTCTACCACGGGGTGTCGGCCGTCTTCAATGTGGATCTCGCCGGAGAGATCCACCTCCGGACGGCAGTAATTCTGCTTCAGGGCGTTGTCCGCAAAGGCGCAGATCACGTCCAGGCAGGCAATGGCACGGGCGGTGCGCTGCACACGGGCGGCCTGCCCTGCCAGGAAATCCCGAATGGCGCAGAACTGCTCATATTCAATGGCATTGATGCGATCCTTGGCGGTGAGGATGGTGGACTCCAGCTCCTTCAGCTCCGGGGTGATGTAGCGCTCGGCGTTGGTCAGGGTCTGGCGGCGGATGTAGGTATCCGGCACCAGATTGGTCTGCCCCTTGGAGACCTCGATGTAGTAGCCAAAGACACGGTTGTAGCTGACCCGGAGGTTTTTGATGCCGGTTTTTTCCTTTTCCTCGGCCTCAATGCGGGCAAGAGTGTCCTTGCCGCCGCCCACGATATCCCGCAGGCGATCCAGCTCCTCGTGGTAGCCCTTCTTGATAATGCCGCCCTCCCGAATGGTAAAGGGGGCATTTTCGTCGATGGCGGAATAGAGAATGGTATATATATCCTGTAACTCGTCAAATTCCTCCCGCAGCACGGCAAAAAGGGAGCTTTGCAGGGGCTCAAAGGCGGCCTTCAGCAGCGGCAGCGGCTCGCAGCCGTTGCGTAGTGCCAGCAGATCTCTGCCGTTGGCAGCGCCGGTGACGATTCGGGCGATAATGCGCTCCAAATCGCTGATGCTGCGCAGCTGCTCCTGCAGGGTGGCAATGCGGAGGGAGTCTTTGGTCAGCTCCTCCACTGCCTCCAGGCGCTTGTTGATGGCCTTGGGGTTCAGGAGGGGCTTTTCCAGCCAGCTGCGGAGCAGGCGGCTGCCCATGGCGCTTTTGGTGCTGTCCATGACCCAGAGCAGAGAGCCCCGGCGCCCGCCGCTGCGAAGGGTTTCGGTGAGCTCCAGATTTTTACGGGCGGTGAGATCCAGCTCCAGATAGCGACCCTGAATATAGAATTCCAGCTCACGGACATGGGTGAGATTGGCTTTCTGCAAGGTTTTGAGAGTGTGCAGCAGCGCACCGGCGGCACGCCAGACCTCTTCATATTCGCCGATCCCCAACGCCTGAAGGGTCTTGTCAAACTGCTTCTCCACCAGCTGAGCGGTGCCGTTGACCTCGAAAATCTCGTCGATGCCGATGCCGGCGCAGCAGTTGAGCCGGTCACGGATGGCGGCGGTGAGATTCTCGTCCTTGGCCGCCGTGCCGCCACGGAGTACTTCCGCCGGGGCAAAGCGACCCAGCTCCGCAATGATCCGCTCCGTCTGCTCCTCGCCCTCTGCCAGAGTGGCATAGAAAGCGCCGGTGGACACGTCGCAGAAGCACAGACCGTAGCGCTTATCGCTGCCGTAGATGCAGGCAAAGTAGTTGTTGCGGTTCTCGTCCAGCATGGAACTCTCCACCACGGTGCCGGGGGTGACGATTCGGGTGATATCCCGTTTCACCAGACCCTTGGTCAGAGCCGGGTCCTCCATCTGCTCGCTGATGGCCACCTTGTAGCCCTTCTGTACCAGACGGGCGATATAGGCCTCGGCGGAGTGATAGGGAACGCCGCACATGGGAGTCTGCTCCTCCTTGGGCTTGCCCCGGTCACGGGTGGTCAGGGTCAGATCCAGCTCCCTGGATGCCACCTTGGCATCCTCGTGGAACATCTCATAGAAGTCGCCCAGGCGGAAAAACAGCAGACAGTCGGGATGCCGCTCTTTGATCTCGAAATACTGGCGCATCATGGGGGTCAATTCGGCCATGTTTTTTCTCTGCCTTTCATAGGATTTCGCCCACCAGGGACCAGGTGGTGCAATCGGTAATTTTTACGTCCATAAACTGCCCGATGAGGCTGTCCTCGCCCTTGAAGCGCACCAGACGGCCGCCGTCGGTACGGGCGGTGAGGAAGTCGCCGTCCCGGCCGTCCACCAGCACCTTCTGCACAGAGCCGATGTAGGCACGGTGCTTCTCTTCGGAGATGCGGTTTTGCAGCTGCACCAGACGGTCAAAACGGGCATTTTTCTCCGCCTTGGTCACGGGGTCGTCCATGGAGGCGGCAGGGGTACCCCCTCTGGGGGAGAAAATAAAGGTAAAGAGGGCATCGTAGCCCACGGCTTCAATAAGCTTCAGGGTGTCTTCAAACTCCTCCTCGGTCTCCCCGGGGAAGCCAACAATGACGTCAGAGGTCAGCACCAGCCCGGGCATCAGGCTTCTGCCGTACTCCACCAGACGCAGGTACTGCCCGGCGGTGTAGCGGCGGTTCATCACCTTCAGCACCCGGTCGTTGCCGGACTGGAAGGGGAGATGGAACTGCTTGCAGATCTTGGGATACTTGGCAATGGTGTCAAAGAGCTTAAAGCTGGCATCCTTGGGATGGCTGGTCATGAAGCGCAGACGGAAATCCCCCTCTAAAGAGGCGATCTGCGCCATCAAATCGGCAAAATCCACACCGCAGTCCAGATCCTTGCCGTAGGAGTTCACGTTCTGACCCAGCAGAGTGATCTCCTTGTAGCCCAGGGCGATGAGCTCCTTACATTCCTTCAGGATCTCCTCGGGCTGACGGCTGCGCTCTCTGCCACGGACATAGGGTACAATGCAGTAAGAGCAGAAATTGTTGCAGCCGTACATCACGCTGACCCAGGCTTTCAGGCTGTTGGTACGGGAAACGGGGATATTTTCGCAGATAGAGCCGGGCTCGTCGGCCACGGCAAAGACCCGCTTACCGGTCTTCAGCACCCGGTACAGCAGCTCCGGGAACTCCCACAGGTGGTGGGTGGAGAAGACCCCATCCACATGGGGATAGGAGTGCTTAATGCGGTCGGAGACCTTTATCTGGCCCATCATACAGCCGCAGAGGAAGATCTTCTGCCCCGCATGGCGGCGCTTGGTGTGCACCAGAGCGCCCACATTGCCGAAGACACGCTGCTCGGCGTGCTCCCGGATGGCGCAGGTGTTCAGAACGATCACATCAGCGCC
This sequence comes from Faecousia sp., assembly GCA_045592805.1. Taxonomy (GTDB): domain Bacteria; phylum Bacillota; class Clostridia; order Oscillospirales; family Oscillospiraceae; genus JAZOXB01. Next base: position 8,612 of record JAZNVK010000184.1, on the reverse strand, counting down.
CTCCTCGGTGTCCGTAAAGCCGTAACCGGCACGCTCCAGCATGCCACGGATGCGCTCGGAGTCTGCCTCATTCTGCTGGCAGCCGTAGGTATCCACAAAGGCCACGGGCTGAACGCCCTTCTCTTCCCAATAAGCACGGATCTGCCCACAGAAGGACATCTGACGGTTCAACTGCCGGGCGCTGATCACGGTGGTTTTCTTTTCCAAAACGGGATTCCTCCCCATCATAGTTTTAATACTTTATTCTATCATTTTTTGTAAGGAAAAGCAATCCCATAGGGAAAATAAACCGCCCGAACCGGCCTGCGGCGTGAATTGCCCTGACGGGCATGAATTGGCTTGCGCCATGAATTGCTCCTTGGGGCGCATGAATTGCCTGACGGCATGAATTGCGCTGCGGCGCATTGGGAGGTAATTCAATTCATGGAGCGGGAAATCATGCCGCAAGGCGGCAATTCATGACCCTTCGGGTCACTTCATCTTGAAACAGCTGCACCCGTCCTCGTGGGCTTGCGGCTGCTTTTTGCAGCCTTCAGGCGCCACATGGACGGGTGCTTCTGTGATAGCGGATGATTGCAGGTGCTGTTATTGTTCAAAGGCCTTTTTGAAGAACTGTTTTGTGTTCTCGATGGTGTCGGAGATAAATGAGGCTCTTTCCTCTTTGCTCTTGTGGAGTAGCGATTCAATGATATCGGCTCTTTCACGAAATAGCCGTCTCGTATTTTCAAGCCAGGAGCCTTGGTCGATCACTCTGCGATAGCTCTCTATCGCAGCTTGTGTCTCCGGAATTCTTTCCAAGTAGAAATAGGTATACATCTTTAGCTTTGCGATGAAAGTCGATGGGCAGCGGAAAAGCCATTTCAAGGCCGGTGACTCCTGCTCCAATTCGCTGATCAGCGCTTCAGGTGTGGGAATCATCTGAAAAACAGGCAGTATCTTTTCATCCATGGCTTTGCAGTAATCGGCAACCCACTGTTCCATAAGCTCCGGTTCGTTTTCTGTCAGCGTTCGAAGCTCCAAACCGGGCAGATTCCTCAGTCTGTCCCCGTAGGTGAAATATATGAAATCCGTCGGGATATACAGGGGGATAATATATATTTCCACATAAATTAATATACTGGGCTTCTCAAAGGTAACGCAGTATGCAATATCGTTGGCCACGTAATAGAATCGCCCACTGTATCCCGAGCGCACGAAGCCCCTGGACTTCATAAAGGGGGTGATCTTTTTTAATACATCTCTGAAAACGCTCATAAAAACCTCCCTAAGTTTTGGCCTTCTTCCGGAGGGAATCTTCTCGGCCGGATTACATCTCTTAGTATGCATCATAGTGGATCAGCAGCTCGTAGTTCTTTTGCTCCTCCTGCAGGCGCTTCTGCAGGCGGAGGGTGTAGTCCTCCCGGTGGCCGTAGAGGCTGTAGGGCAGCGCCATGTCAAAGATCAGCTTCTTGCAGCCCTCCTGGGTGACGATGCGCAGGTCGTGGATGCTGATATGCTCGTCCAGCGCCGTCACCTCCTGCTGCACCCAGCGGCGCAGCTCCTGCAGCTCCGGGCTGTCCGTGAGGACGGGGTCATAGTGGATCAGCAGCTGCACGTGGTAGAGGGAAAAAGCCTCCCGTTCCAGCTCGTCGATGATCTCGTGGCAGTCCATGGGGGACTCCGAGGCGGAGAACTCCACGTGGATGGAGGCGTAGCTTCTGCCGTGGCCGTAGTCGTGGTAGAGGAAATCGTGGCAGCCCAGCACCTTCTCCCTGGAGGAGATCAGGCGGATCAGGCGGCGCTCCAGGCGGCCGTCAGCAGGCTGGCCCAGCAGCACCGAGGCGGTATCCCCAATGGAGCTGATGCCCGACCAGAGGATAAAGAGAGCCACCCCCAGCCCCAGCCAGCCGTCAATATTCAGGCTGAAGAACAGGCTCAAACCGCCGCCCAGCAGTACCGCCAGGGTGGCGAAAACGTCATTGCGGCTGTCCTTTGCTGCGGCCTGTAAGGTCTCGGAGCGGATGGCCTTGCCCAGAGAACCGTAAAACCAGGCCATAAACAGCTTCACCCCGGCGCAGAGCAGCAGCAGAAGCAGCGCCAGCAGATCCATCTCCACCGCTCCCGGCCGGAGGATCTTCTCCACGGAGCTTTTCAGCAGCTCAATGCCTGCCAGCAGGATCACCACGCTCACCGCCAGACCGGAGAGGTACTCATAACGGGCGTGGCCGAAGGGATGCTCCCGATCCGCCGGACGGCGAGCCAGATAGAAGCCCAGGAAGGTGATCACCGAGGCGGCGGCATCGGTGAGGTTGTTGATGCCGTCGGCGGTGATGGCCAGGGAATGGGTTAACAGTCCCATGGTCAGCTTCACTCCGAAGAGCAGCATATTCAGCAAAATGCCCACAAAGCCTGCCCGCCGACCGATCCGTGCATGGCCGGAGGGGGAGTCGGGAGCTTCGCCTTTTTTGGTACACAGGCGCAGGAAAAAGTCAGTCATAAAATCGCCCTCGTTATGAGATATGAAAATGCCCACGGCGGCAGCGGCGCTGTCCCATGGGTTTCTCTTTTGCCCAATTATACCACAAGGCAGCTTTTCTTGTCAATACAAGTCCAATCCCACCTTTTCAAACGGCGGATTTTGTGCTATACTGTTAGAAATAAAGGAGGCTTATGCTTATGGCATTTCTTGTATGGCTGGAATCCATCCGCAATCCCGTTCTGGATGCGGTGATGTCCTTTTTCACCCTCTTTGGCGAGGAGATCGTCTTTATGCTGCTGGCGCTGACGGTGTTCTGGTGCGTGAATAAAAAAGAGGGCTATTATCTGCTGTTTTTGGGCTTCTTCGGCACGGTTTTGAACCAGTTCCTGAAGATCCTCTGCCGCATTCCCCGTCCCTGGGTGCAGAATCCCAAGCTGACGGTGGTGGGCGATAGCAAGGTCACCGCCACGGGCTATTCCTTCCCCTCGGGGCACACCCAGAATGTGACGGGTACCCTGGGCGGCATTGCACGCTGGCATAAAAAGACCTGGCTCCGGGTGGTCTGCGTGGTGACACTGCTTTTGACCGCCTTCTCCCGGATGTATCTGGGTGTCCATACGCCTCTGGATGTGGGCGTATCCCTGGCCATTGGTGCGGTGCTGGTCTTCGTATTCTACCCCCTGATCCAAAAAATCTGCCGGAAGCCCAACGGAATGTACCTGCTTTTGGGTGTCATGGTGCTGGTGGCCGTGGCCTTTGCCCTCTATGCCAATCTCAACACCTTCCCGGCGGATGTAGACCCCGACAATCTCTACTCCGCCAGGAAGAACAGCTTCTCTCTGTTGGGGGCGCTTCTGGGCTTCTGCGCCGGTTATCCCATAGAGCAGAAGTATATCCGCTTCCCCGAGAAGGCCAAATTCTGGCAGCAGCTCATTAAGATCATCGGCGGTCTGGCCGGCCTCATGGCCATCAAGGAAGGGCTGAAGCTGCTCTTTAACGCTGTGGGTCTGACCCATGTGAGCCTCAATGCACCCCGTTATTTTGCCATGGTCTTCTTCGCTGCCGCCATCTGGCCTCTGATCTTCACCAAGCTGTTCCGTTTCGGAAAAGGAGAGACAACATGAAGGATGTAAAAGTCAAACTGTTAAAACCCGGGGCAAAAATGCCCGTTTACGGCACGGAATTTTCCGCCGGAGCAGATCTCTGCGCCTGCCTGGAGAGCCCCATGACATTGGAACCGGGGGAGACCCGTCTGATCTCCATCGGCATCAGCATGGAGATCCCCGTGGGCTATGCGGGCTTCGTCTTTGCCCGCAGCGGCCTTGCCACCAAGCGGCACTTAGCCCCTGCCAACAAAGTTGGCGTCATTGACAGCGACTACCGGGGCGAATTCTTTGTCCCCCTGCGAAACCACGGCCCCATCCCCCAGACCATTGAGCCCGGTGAGCGCATTGCCCAGATGATCCTGATGCCCTACCTGGCTGCCAACTTCCTGGAGGCGGAGAGCCTGTCCGACACCCTGCGGGGCGAGGGCGGCTTCGGCTCCACAGGTACGAAATAATGGGCGGCTTCTTACCCCTGTGCCGCAGGGATATGGAGCGGCTGGGCTGGGATGCGCCGGATTTTGTCTACGTGATCGGAGATGCCTATGTGGATCACCCCTCCTTCGGTCACGCCATCATCAGCCGTGTGCTGGAGAATGCAGGCTATAAGGTGGCCATCATCTCCCAGCCCGATTGGAAAAAGCCCGAGAGCATTCGGGAGTACGGCCTGCCCCGGCTGGGTTTCCTGGTCAGCGGCGGCAATATGGACTCCATGGTCAATCACTACTCCGTCACCAAGCATCGCCGAAAGACCGATGCCTATACCCCCGGCGGCATTATGGGCAAGCGCCCGGACTATGCCACCGTGGTCTACTCCAACCTGATCCGTCAGAGTTATCCCAAAGCCCCCATTATCATCGGAGGCATAGAGGCCAGCCTGCGGCGGCTGAGCCACTACGACTACTGGTCGGACAGCCTGAAGCGCTCCATTCTGCTGGATGCCCAGGCAGATCTGCTGCTCTACGGTATGGGCGAGAAGAGCATCGTAGAGGTAGCCGATGCCCTGAACAGCGGCCTGAATATCAAGGATCTGGTCTTTATCCGTGGCACGGCCTATGTGACCGCCGAACCGGATCAGACCGACGGTATCACGCTACCCTCCTATGAGGAGCTGTGCCAAAGCAAAAAGCGCTATGCCGAGAGCTTCTACATTCAATATTGCAACACCGATCCCTACTGCGCAAAAAAACTCATCGAGCCCAGCGGCAAGACCTTTGTGGTGCAGAATCCGCCCCAGTTCCCCCTGACCACCCGGGAGATGGATGCCGTCTATGCCCTGCCCTATGAAAACACCTGGCATCCCAGCTACGAAAAGCAGGGCGGTGTGCCTGCTATTTCCGAGGTGCAGTTCTCTCTGGTTTCCAACCGTGGCTGCTTCGGCGGCTGCAATTTCTGCGCCCTGACCTTCCACCAGGGCAGGATCATCCAGACCCGCAGCCATGACTCTCTGGTAAAGGAAGCGGAACGTCTGACTCAGCACCCGGACTTCAAGGGCTATATCCATGACGTGGGCGGCCCCACCGCCAATTTCCGCCAGCCTGCCTGTCAGAAGCAGGAGAAGCACGGCGTCTGCCCCACCAAGCAGTGCCTCTTCCCCACACCCTGTAAAAATCTCCGGGCGGATCACTCGGACTATGTGGACTTGCTCCGCAAGCTCCGCGCCCTGCCCAAGGTCAAGAAGGTCTTTATCCGCAGCGGCATCCGCTTTGACTACCTGCTGGCCGACGAGGACCCCACCTTCTTCAAGGAGCTGGTGGAGCATCACATCTCCGGCCAGCTGAAGGTGGCGCCGGAGCACGTGGCAGACGAGGTGCTGCAGTACATGGGCAAGCCCCGTCATGCGGTGTATACCAAATTCTGCCGCAAGTATGAGAAATATAATGAGCAGCTGGGGAAGAAGCAGTTCTTAGTACCCTATCTTATGAGCTCCCACCCCGGCTCTACCCTAAAGGAGGCCATCGCCCTGGCAGAGTATGCCCGGGATATGGGCTATATGCCGGAGCAGGTGCAGGATTTCTATCCCACGCCCTCCACCCTCTCCACGGTGATGTACTATACCGGGCTTGATCCCCGTACCATGAAGAAGGTCTATGTGCCCACCGATCCCCACGAGAAGGCCATGCAGCGGGCCCTGATCCAGTACCGTAACCCCAAGAATTACTACCTGGTAAAGGAAGCACTGGAGAAAGCAGGCCGCACGGATCTCATCGGCTTTGACAAGCACTGCCTGATCCGCCCCCGCAAGGGCGAGGTTTTCGTCAAGCCCGTCCCCAAGGCGCAGCCAAAGAAGCCTGTGAAAAAGGCGACCCCACCCAAGGGCAAAAAGCCCCAGCTGCCAACAAAACCGGCAAAACCGGCAAAAAAGTCCGCTCCCAAGCCGCCCTCTCCTCAGGCCATGGCCCAGGCAGAGCGCTATCTGAAGAAGCGGAAGAAATAAAAAACAGGACTGACAGCTCTTGTCAGTCCTGTTTTTTCGGCAGACCCTCTTTGGACAGGGTCTGCAAATTGGCGGTGATCCGCTCCAGAGCGGAGTAGAAGGTCTCACGTTCTTCCTCACTGAGACCGGCACCGGCCAGCTCTACTGCCAGGGCGGCACGTTCCTGTACATGAAGAGCAGCTTCCTTACCCTCCTCCGTCAGCTTGATCCGTGCGCGGTACATACGTTTGCCCGTGGTCTCCTTTTGAACCAGTCCTTTTTTCTCCAGCTGGCCAGTAATACGGGAGACATCTGCCTTATCACGCAGGATCAGCTCGCCCAATTTGGTGGCGGTGATACCCTCCTCACATCGGTACAGGGCGTTGAGATAGACAGCGTGAGGGCTGCTCAGGCCGTATTTTTCCATTTCGTCGGCGGTCAGCCTGTGTCGGCAGCGCTCGATTTCCCCAATGGCCAGGGAAAAACGTTCATATCGGTGAAGCATGGAATCCTCCGTTTCTATCTTTGTCATATACAGAGATTATACCCCACGAAAGGAGCTTCGTCAACTTTAATTTTCCGGGCGCAAGGACATAAGACCTGCGTTTTCTATGACGGGATAGCCTTCCTCGCTCTGCAGCCAGGCAATCACAGCTCTGGCCGGATGGTCTTCGGGGAGATCACTGCGCACCACGGCATAGTAGCCGTCAGCCAGGGGATATTCACCGCTCATAATGCTCTGCGCCGTGGGGGTAACCCCTTCGTAATCCAGCAATTTCAGCTGATGGGGCGCATCGGAATAATCCATCATGTTGTAAAAGTAGCAGTAGAGGGTATAGCCCAGGGCATAGCTGTCCGTGGGCTCCTGAGAGAAGCCACCGCTGTGGTAAAAGGCCACCTGCTCCAGCATGCCCTCCATGGTCAGCTCTATGAAATTGTCCTCAATGGCAGGATGCATTTCCTCGTTTTTCAGGATCAGATTGTCCATCTGGGACTGGCTGCCGCTGTCAGAATTGCGGCAAATGGGTACCAGCTCCCGATCCGGGCCGCCCAGCTCCTGCCAGTTGGTAATGCCGTAGTCCAGATAGATGCTGCGAACCTGCTCACAGGTGATATTGGCAGTGGGATTTTCCGTTGGGGTGATGAACACCAGTGCTTCCGCAGCAACCTGGTGAAATTCCAGTTCGACTCCGGCCTCCGCAGCGGTCTGCAGCACATCCGCCGAGGCATAGGGGACGAAGATCAGATCCACCTCGCCGCCGATCAGCAGATGGTAGGAGGGGACGGTTTTGGAGGCACTGTCGGGGTAGAAAGCTCGGTAATAGATGGGATCCTCCTCTACCATAGCCCGCCACAGCCCCTGTACGATGCCCAGAGTCGAGGTAGAACCGTCAATTTTGGGATAATTCTCCGCCGTCAGACCCAAGGCTGTAGCAGTTTCCGTCATTTTGAGCCCGTCGGGCGGCAAGCTTTCCTCTGCAGAAGGAGCGGTAGATTCGGTAGTTGGGACAGCAGTATCCGCAGTGGGTGCAGGTGCAATCTCAGAACGGCAGCCCGTCATCAAAAAAAGAGACACCAAGACAAGAAATGCAAGAACCCGCTTCATAGCTTAAATCTCCTTTCTGCAAGATCATATGTTACTATATTACATTTCTATTGTAGCACAAGCACCCATACATGTCAACCTGCGCCTGTAAACGCTTGTTATTCCTTTGTCAGAATCTTTTTGCACCAGCTGCGCTTTTGGCAGTGGGGGCATTTTAAGTAACGGGTAGTGCCCATGTGCAAGGCCATCAGCGCCCGGAAGTAGGTGGGCGTGACCTCCCCACCGCAGCGCCTGCACTTGTATGCACCAACGCTGACCTCCAGCTTCAGAGCATAGAAGCAGGGGATCAGAAAGATCACGCAAAGGCCCAGCATCGCAACGGACTGCCATAGCTCCTCGGGGATCAGAACAGCTGCCAGGAAGATCCCTGCCATAAGTCCCACAAAGCTGACTGTCAGGATCGTCCACATGGACTTCCAGATGGTACGGTTCTTCTTTTCCAGCTCCTTTGTCATATCCAGAAGAAGCTGTTCATTTTTACGGTTAATGTTTTCCATATTTGTTTTCTCCCCACTTAATAAATCGTTGACGCTGATATTCAGGATCGCGCAAAGCTCCAGCATCAGAGCGGAATCAGGCATAGCTTTGCCCCGCTCCCATTTGGAGATGGCCTTGTCAGTGATCCCTAATTTGTCCGCCAGCTGCAGCTGCGTCAGTTTTTCTTCTTTTCTGCAGGCGGCAATGAATTGACCGATTTTGATTTGATCCATGGTTTTGTCTCCTTTCGTGGTCAGCATAGCCCATTTTAACGGGAAAAAACACCTACCGGCGGTTGAGTGGGGAGAGGTAAACCGATGGTAGAGTGCTGATTTTCAGGAAGATACATATTCATGCTGCTATACGTTAGCATATAAGTGATAAGTGATGCAGCTGCGCTGTGATAAGTGATGCGATGCGTTCCATTCATGCGCCGCAGGCGTGCATCACAGGCGAAGCCTGCATCACGCACAAAGTGCGCATCGTGTTCCGCAAGGAACACATCACGCAAAAAAGCAGTATAACGGCGCGTAAATGGGGGTAAGAAAAGCG
>JAZNVK010000183.1:0-6093 GCA_045592805.1 Faecousia sp. | reverse complement strand
AACACCAGCAGCATCACCAGCATCACCAGCGTCAGATTGCGGAACACGGGAAAGGACACGGGATAGAGATCATTCTGCACCACAGCGATCAGCACCAACGATACGGAATAGCCCAGCGTCAGGTGGACGATGGCGCTGCGCTCGGTGAAAAGATGGGCGATGATAAAGGTTTCGAAGCTGATCATAAAGCAGCAGCAGAAGGTCTGCAGATACAGCAGCATCGTCAAAGCCGATGCAGGCAAGGGAAGGAAAAGGCCCACCACCGTCACCAGCGCCACCGCCGCCGTAATACGGGCGGCCCACACCACCACATGGGGCAGGACGATGATCAGAATAATGGCCAGCACATAGCCTGCGGCGATGAGGGTGGTCACGTTGTCCATATCAATGGGCAGAGGCGTACGTCCGTCCAGCACCAGCGACGGGCCCATAAAATAAATAAAGCCCATTTGCCACACATTGAACATAGCAAAGCACACCAGCATCCAAAATGGCATCGTCAATCGTTTATTTTGGTTCTGTAACAAAACTGCGTGCTTCATGAAATACCCCCTTTGAAATATAACCACCACTTTTGGTAGGTATCCTAAAAACCCCTTGAATAAGGGATAGGAAACCTACCCATTTTTCCGTACAATGAAACCACAAAATGGCAGAAAGCCACAGGAATCGACAGAAAAGTTTCTGTAGAGTCAGTATAGCAGAGATCACCGTGTAGTGCAATGAAATAAGAGGCGTTATCTGAAAAACTATCCGTTTTGGTAGTAAACCTACCAAAACGGAACATCTCGTTCACAGAGAATTCGAAAAAACGGAGGTGCAGCCATGAGCAATGAGATCCATAACCCCCACAGATTTTTCGACTATATGAAGAAAGCGCGGGAGGAACTTCATGCCCTTGTTAAGACCCATCCGGAACTGGGGGCTCTTTCCAAACGGGAGCTGGAGGTGTTTGACCACCTTCTGTCGGATAAGACTCTCTCCCAAATCGCAGAGGAGATGTATCTGTCCTACTCGTCCGTACATTTCCACTGCAAGAACATCTACCGCAAGCTGCAACTGTCCGGCAGAAAGCAGCTTTTGATGCAGTACAAAGATTTTTATGAGGTATAAAGGAGGAAAAGAATATGGCATTTTTCGATAAGATCAACGACTTTGCAAAGAACATCAGCGACAAGACCAGTGATGCCATTGAGACCAGCAAGCTCAACAGCAAGATCGCGGCAGAAAAGCTGGCAGCCAACGAGGAACTGCTGAAGATCGGTCAGCACTACTACGACCTCTATCTCGCCGGGCAGGCAGAGGAGGCCATCCTCCCCTTCTGCGAGGCAGCCAAGGGACATCTGGATGCCGCGGAACAGATGCAGGGGGAGATCGACCGCATCAAGGCCGAGAATGAGGCCGCCAAGGCCGCTGCCGCCCCTTCCGCGCCCCAGGCACAGGGCTGCTTCTGCACCAACTGCGGCACGAAGCTGCCTGCGGGTACCCGCTTCTGCTCCGGCTGCGGCACACCCCTGTAAATGGTAGTCAAAGAATAATGGAGGTACATCGTTATGTCATTTTGCATGAATTGTGGTAATCAGCTCCCCGATGGCAGCCGCTTCTGCGGCAACTGCGGCGCCCAGCAGGGTGCAGCCACCGCTGCACCCATGCAGCAGCCTGCACAGCCCGTACTAGCTCCCAATCAGATGGAGAAAAACGGCGTGATCTTCACCCGCGCCGATGTGATCGACTATCAGATCTTCGGTGACGATATGCAGCTGGTGGAGATCGAGCTGGATCCCGGCGAGAGCGTGCTGGCTGAGGCCGGCGCCATGAACTATATGGACGCCCGCATCAAGATGGAAACCATCTTCGGCGACGGCAGCGGTGCTGATGCCAATAAGGGCTTTGGCAGCAAGCTCCTCTCGGCAGGTAAGCGAGCACTGACGGGCGAGGGGTTGTTCATGACGGTGTTTCAGAATGTCCACCCCGCCGAGAAGGCCATTGTGGCCTTCGCCTCCCCCTATCCCGGCAAGATCATCCCCGTGGATCTGGATACCTTTGACCGGACGCTCATCTGTCAGAAGTCCGCCTTCCTCTGCGCTGCCAAGGGCGTGAACGTGGGCATCCACCTGCAAAAGAAGCTGGGCGCCGGCCTCTTCGGCGGCGAGGGCTTCATCATGCAGCGCCTCACCGGCGACGGTATCGTGTTCCTCAACGCCGGCGGCACCATCATCAAAAAGACGCTGCAGGCGGGTGAGATGTTGAAGATCGACACCGGCTGTTTGGTGGCTATGAGTGAGACGGTGGACTACGACGTGGCTTTCCAAAGCGACATCAAGAGCGGCTTCCTTGGCGGCGAGGGTCTGTTCCTCGCCACCCTCACCGGCCCCGGCGAGGTGTGGCTCCAGTCCCTACCCTTCAGCCGCATGGCCGATGAGATCATCAAGGCCAGCCGCTCCAACAAGGAGGAGAACAAGGGTATCAACAACCCCATCAGCGAAGTCACAGGCGGCCTCGGCGGCGCACTGGGCGGCCTGCTGAAGTTCTGATGATGTGATAGAAAGAGGAGGTAAAAACGATGGGTTTCTTGGATCGTCAACTGAAAAAGGGCATCCGTAACGGCATCAGCTCCGGCATCAGCGCCGGTATCGGCAAGGCCCTCAACGGCGCCATGGGTCAGCAGCAGCAACAGCAGCAGACCTATCCCCAGCCCCAGTACCAGCAGCCCCAGTACCAGCAGCCCCAGTACCAGCAGCCGGTGCAGCAGCCTCAGTATTCCCAGCCGGTACAGCAGCCCCAGCCCTCGGCAGCGGCTATGACAGGCGCACTGGGCGGTCTGTTCGGCGCCATTCAAAACACTGTAATGAACGTTGCCAACGAGGCGGCGAAGAATATGAAGATCTGCGACCAGTGCGGGCAGGGCACCTCGGCAGACAAGACCTTCTGTCCCCACTGTGGCGCGGCACTGCCGGAGAAAACGGCGGCGGAGAGCTGCGTTTGCGAAGCCTGCGGCACCCAAAACGATCTGGGCACCAAGTTCTGTTCCGGCTGCGGCGCGAAAATGCCGGAGCTGGGTCCTAAGGAGACACCCACCTGCACGGGATGCGGCGAGGAGTTGCCCGAGGGCATGAGGTTCTGCCCCAACTGCGGCACGCCCGCGGCGCAGGATGAGATGCAGCCCAATCTCTGCCCCAGCTGCGGCAAGGAATATACCCCTGGCAGCCGCTTCTGCATGGACTGCGGCACGCCGCTAAAATAACGGATACATCGGCCCAAAGGAGGGATAGCAGAATGGAACATACACCCATCGCACAGTTCACCGTTACCATCACCGCCACAGAGAACGCCTCGTGGCAGGGGACGGTAGAGATGGAAGGACAGCGCTGCTGCTTCCGCAGTGAGATGGAACTGCTGCGTCACCTGCTGGCACACTATCCCTCCCTGCGGCCGGACATCAAAGAAAACCATAACAAATGATAAGACTAAGGAGGACAACACCATGACCATGAAAAAGTTTTTGGCACTCTTGCTGGCAGCCATGATGCTGCTCTCCCTTACCGCCTGCGGTAGCGACACCACCCCGCCTGCCGATGACGGCGGAGACGTGCAGCAGGAGCAGCAGAACACACCCAATCCCGACGAGGGCGAGGACGCGCAGAGCCCCGATGACGGTGATGCCGACCTGAGCGGCTATCTCGGCACCAAGACCGGAAAATTTTACAGCCAATTTGCCGACGGCAGGATGTACATGGAGTACGAGATGGAGATGGAGGGTCAGACTATGACCATGATCTCCGCCACCAACGGCGTAAAGACCTACTCTGAGACGCTGATAGGCGGCATGAGTATGGGCGTCAGCCTTATGGACGGTACCGATATGTATACCATCGACCATGCAAGCAAACTGGTCATCAAGATGGCTCTTCCCGCCGATGCTCAAACCATTGCCGGTACGGTATTGGAGGAGAGCGACGTGGATATGGGCGATTTTAAGACCGGCACCCGTGAGATCGACGGTAAGACCTACGACACCGAGGAGTGGATCGTAGAAGGTGCTGCCTCCATTATGTGCTTCGACGGCGATACGCTGGTCTATATGATCGGCGCTATGGAGGGAATGGAAGTTATGATGAAGATCGTGGAAATTTCCGACAAGGTGGACGAGAGTCTGTTCAATATCCCCGCTGACTATACCGTGATGGAGATGTAAGGCCTGCGAAAACAAATGATAGACAAAGAGGATACCGCCATGAAGAAGATTTTAGCACTCTTACTGACCCTTGCGTTGCTGCTCTCCCTCACTGCCTGCGGCGGCGACACCACCCCGCCTGCCGATAGCGGCGACGACGTGCAGCAGGAGCAGCAGAACACACCCAATCCCGTAGAGGGCGGCGAGGAGATTGCCAACACCGCCGAGCCGGAGAATCCCCCTGCCCCCGACGGGGATGGGGAAGAATCCGCCGACGATGAGGTAGTGCCCACCTCGGGTCTTCCCATTGGCTGGCCCGACAACGACTATACGAAACTGGTGCCTGCTCCCGACTGTGGCGGCAAGGTTCTGACCAGCGGTGAAATCGGCACCCTCTTCGCCATCGAATTGAAGTGGAGTATGGAGCAGGGTCTTACCTACGCCCAACTTTTGCAGGATGCGGGGTTCGGTGAGGACTGTGTGGAGAAATACGAGCAGTACGGCTACATTGACCGCACCTACAATGGCGTTAATGTACAGCTGTTGGATGTATTCGGCGCCGCCAGCCTCAGTATTATGCCGGTGGAAACCGAATGATCCCACACCAATACTAAAATAACAAAGGAGGACAACACCATGACCATGAAAAAATTTTTGGCATTCCTGCTGGCAGCCATGATGCTGCTCTCCCTCACCGCCTGCGGCGGCGGCAGCAACAAGAAGAACATCGTGGGTATGTGGCAGATCGTGGATACCGAGACCCAGACGGAATACGGTATGGGTCTCGAGTTCACCAAGGAAGGCAAGCTGCGCTACGGTCTGACCGAGGATGTCCTGCTGGGTCTTACCGACGGTGAAGCTGACAGCGATGACTGGGCCGACGCTATGGAGGGTCTGGAGTTGCTGATGAACATTGAATACAAGATCAAGAGCGACACGGAGATGGAAGTGACCATCAGCGCCTTTATGGGTCTTGGGAAAGAGAGCACCATCGTCCCCTATGAGCTCAAGGGCGATACGCTGATCTTTGACGGCGGAACGTATTCCCGTGTGAAGTGAAAGGAGGAGCAGTAGATGGCAAAGTTCTGTACCAACTGTGGCGCGGCCATGGAAGAGGAGAAGAAATTCTGCACCGCCTGCGGTTCTGCCCTGAGCGAAGCTTCTTCTCCCCCGCCCGAGGCGGTGGCTGCCCCTGCTGAACCGGCGGTCACACCTGCTCCGGAGGCAGCACCTCCGCCCCCGCATCCCCAGCCTGTGTATCAGGCACCGCCTCAGCCTCAGCCACAGCCTCAGACCGCATATACTGAGCCTGTTCCGGCAAAGGGCAGCAAGTACGCACCCATCACCACATGGGGCTATATCGGTATCTTCCTGCTAATGTGCATCCCCATCGTGGGACTGATTTTTATGATTGTGTGGGCCTGCGGCAAGTGTAAGAAAATCGCCAAACGGAATCTGGCGCGGGCCATGCTGATCCTGACGGTGGTGACACTGGTCATCAGCCTCATCATCGGCATCGCAGGACGAGCACTGTTCAAAAATGTATCCAACGCCATTGAGCAGGAGTCGGGCATCAATATCTCCGAGTTTGCCGACGGCGGCAGTAACGACGACGCGCCACACGGCAGCGGCGGTCTGGGTGACCTGTTGGGCGGTTTGGCCGGTCTGACCGGCAGCAGCGGCGGCGACGTGACCAACGAGGACATTGAAGATTTGGAGGCGCTGGGCGATCTGCTGGGCAGTTTAGGCGCGCTGACCGGTGAGGACGGCGGTGGATTTGACGACCTGATCAACGGCGCTATCGATGCCAACAAGGAGGCCGAAGCCGCCAACGACGGCTGGCCCAAGTCCCTGCGGAAGTATCCCGGCGGCACGGAAAAGGCCGTTGCCTCCTACCGCACCGAGATTTCCGGCACAAC
>JAZNVK010000182.1:0-5384 GCA_045592805.1 Faecousia sp. | reverse complement strand
ACCCTGGGTGGCTGGTTCCGGGATTATGTGTATATGCCCCTGGGCGGCAACCGCTGCTCTAAGGCAAAGTGGCTGCGGAATATCTTCGTGGTCTGGCTTCTGACCGGTCTTTGGCACGGCGCTGCCTGGAATTTTGTCCTGTGGGGTCTGTTCTTCGGCGTGCTGCTGATGCTGGAAAAGCTCTTCCTGGGCAAGTTCCTGGAAAAGCTGCCCTCGGTGATCTCCCGAATCTACCTGCTGCTGGTGGTTGTGCTGAGCTTCGTTCTCTTTAATGCCGACGGTGTGAAGGATGCCTTTGTCACCATGGGACAGATGTTCGGCGGTGCGGAGCTTTCCAACAGCGCAAGCCTGTTGGCGCTGCGGAATTATGCTCCCATTCTGCTGATCGCCGCCATTGGCGCTACTCCCCTGCCCAAGCATCTGGGCGAAAAGTTAGGGAAAGCAAAGATCTTCACCGTGCTGGAGCCCGTGCTGCTGGCTGTGGTGCTGATCCTCTGCACCAGCTGCCTCATTGACGGCAGCTTCAACCCCTTCATCTATTTCCGTTTCTAAGGAGGGACAACGATGGATAAAAAACGTGCAATCATTACCACCGTGGTGTTCCTGCTGCTGATCTTCGGCTTTGGGATCTTCCATTTGATTCTGCCCGATGCCGAGGCTTCCCGTTCGGAGCGCAGAGAGCTGGCACAAGCGCCGGAGTTTAATTCCGACACTGTTTTCTCCGGCAAATTCTCCGGTGAGCTGGAGAGCTATCTGCTGGATCAGTTCCCCCTCCGTGATGAATTCGTCTCCGGCCATAAGCTGCTGCGCTACTATGTGCTGGGACAGCGGGGTCTGGACAACATGTGGCTCCAGGGCGATTCTGCCTTTGAGTCCGAGACCCTGAAGGAGGACGAGGTTCGCTTCGCCGCCCAGGGTATCGACAAAATTGCCGCTACCATGCCTGAAGGCGTCAATCTCTACTATGCCATCATCCCCGATAAGGGCGCTTTTGCAGAGGATCAGGGGCAGCCTAAGATGGACTACGATCGTTTCTTCGCCATTCTGGAGGAAGAACTGCCGGAGAATATGACGGAGATCTCCATCTGGGACACGCTGAGTTTTGAGGACTACTACCTCACCGACCTGCACTGGAAGCAGGAGAACATCTATCCCACTGCCCAGGCGCTGGCAGAGGGCATGGGCGCTCAGCTGCAGCCCTTTGAGAGCTACAAAGCCAACACCATCTCCCCCTTCTACGGCTCCTATTTCAGCCGCAGCGGCAAGCCCTTAACGCCGGAAGAGCTGACCTTTATGACCTCCCGTTATACCGCCGCCTGCAAAGTCACCGGCAAGGACTTCAGCGGCGTCCGCCAGGTCTATATGCCCCAGCTTTTAAACGGCATGGACGGCTATGATGTATTCCTCTCCGGTGTGCAATCCGTAATCACCATTGAGGTCAACAACGCCCCTGTCCAGCGGGAACTGATCATCTTCCGTGACTCCTTTGGTTCCTCCATCGCCCCCTATTTCCTGGGCGCTTACAGCAAGATCACTCTCATTGATCTTCGATCCTCCGTGGACTGGTGGAACTATGTGACGCTGAGCAATCAGGATGTACTCTTCCTCTACTCCACCAAGATCCTGAACAACGGCTCCGCCCTGCAGTTCATGACAAAGCCATAAAGCCAACAAAAGCAAAAGCTCCGCTGCCTTTCCCGGACAGCGGAGCTTTTTTATGAATCCAAATGCTATATAAAGCGCCGTGGGAGGATTTCCCACGGCGCTTGTTGCGTTGTTTATTGAATTACTTGGTCAGGCTGTCGAAGTAGATTTTGGCGCTGTCGCCGTAGTAGATGCAGGTCTTGGCCAGGTTGGCGGCGTTGGCATCGGTGGAGGCGATGTTGCTCTTGGCGTAGGCTTCGATGCTGTAGCCGACGTTCTGGGAGGCTGCTTCTTCGCCTACGTAGGCTACGAAGTAATACATGTCACGCATATTCACGGACTTCACGCCGGTGAAGGTGACCTGGAGTCTGCCATCGTCCAGCTCGGTGAACTCAGTGAGAGTAGCAACTTCCTCGCCGTTTTCATTCAGAACCTTGACAGAGGTGATGTCAGATTTGGTATAGCCTTCGGCAATGGTCAGCTTGGCGTTGATCTCGGTCTTGTCTGCAAAGGTGACAGTGAAGCCCATGGCGGTAACGGCGGTGATGCTGCGGTCGTTATCCATGTAAGTTCTCACATCAGTCAGTTCGGCGGACAGCTCGGTGGGGGCGTACTGCTGATAGGCTTCCAGGCCTGCATTAACTAGCTCGTCTGCACGGCGGTCGAAGGCAACCTGTGCGGCTGCGCCGTAGTTCATGCAATCGCTGAGCATGGTGAAGAGATAGCCGTCGGTTTCGGGGCTGTAGTAGTCGAAGCACAGCTCCGCATACGCCAGGACGGAGTAGGTATCTACGGTGGTGAAGTACTCGTTGCCCTCGGCATCGAAGAAGTGAAGAACTGCTCTCAGCTCGCTGCCCATTTCCACGGACTGGATACCTGCCAGATTGAAGAGCATACGCTCTGCATCGGTGGTCAGGTCGGGGTACAGAGTGACGGTTTCCACGGTCTTCTCGCCGCCGCCAACGGGATAGCGATCCTTTTCCACGGTCAGGTATGCGCCATCGGTAACGTAGTTGGGAACGGCCGCCAGAATGTCTTCCAGCTTGATGCGGTAGTTCATCTGCAGGTCGGAGTCGAAGGAAACGGTGTGGCTAACCTTAACAGTAACCTCAGTGGGCTCGGCGGGGATGACCTCGGGGTAGACCACAGAGAGGGTGTTGTTCACCAGATCGTAGGTGAAGGTGTAGATACCGGCTGCTGCGGTGGTCAGAGTGGCATTGGTGTTGTTAGCAGCGGAGAAGGAAATGCCGCTGACAGTGCCGGTGATGGTCTCTACACAGCTGGTCCAGATGCTGTTGTTGACGATCTTGAACTGGTAGGCAGTATCGGCCTCCAGCTCCAGGGTCAGAGTGGCTACGGTGTCGGTGGCCTCAACCTTCTTGAACTCATTAGTCAAGGTGCTCCACTCGTTGAATTCGCCGGCCATGTAAACGCCGGTAGCCTGAGGATCAATGGCGGGAACATCGGCCAGGGAGTCGTACCAGGTGTCGCTCTTGATGTCGTAGTACTTGCCGTCCATGCCGATCAGATCGCCGGTCTGAGAACCGTTGTTGTTGTTATTGAAGATCAGCAAGTCGTAGGAAGCGGGGTAGGTGTAGGTATAGACATCGAAGCCGTTGACGGTCTCCTCGGTCTTGGTCATAGCAGTGCCGGGCCAGGCAACTTCATAGGAACCCACGGAGCACCAGACATAGGCATAAACCTGGCTCCAGGAGGAGGAGTTGATGGCGTAGACGGTGATGGTCTCTTCCACAGGCTCGGTTGCACCGCAGATGCAGGCACCGTTCTCGTAGGTATGACCCTCGGTGACAGAGTAATCACAGCCGTTGCCGCAGGTGATGGTGTGATCCTCGCCGTTGTTGGTGTAGGTATAGTCGTGGTCGGTAGCGGGAGTGGTTTCGGTGGAAACGACAGCGCCGCAGTCGTCACAGGTGACGGTGACAGAACCCTCCTCGGTGCAGGTGGGGTCTACAGTAGTGGTGGTAGTATTCTCGTGGGGACATTCTGCCCAAACGGCGTAGAGACGGTAGGTACGGCCGTTGTAGGTAGGATCGGTGACACCGGCAGCCTCGTCAGCGATGGTAGCCTCGGTGGCAGTAGCGCTGGTGGCCCAGCCCTGGAAGAGGTAGCCGATACGGGTGAAGGCGCACTTGGTCAGGGGCTGATCGTCACCGTAGGTGATGATCTGGTCTTCCATGGTGCCTTCGCCGCCGTTGGCATAGAAGACCACCTTGGCGGTGTTGAGATTCCAGGTAGCATAGTAGGTGACGTCGCCATTGATAACGGTGTCCATGGTCAGCTCTTCGCCGTTGGCATCAACCCAGGCGTTGAAGTGGTGGTAGTCATACTGGGATGCCACGGGCATGGAGCCTACGGCAGTGCCGAAGGTCTGACCCTTGGCGACCAGGTAGGTCTTGTTGGTCAACTTGCCCTCGCCGGGATCCAGGGTGACGGTATAGGACTCCAGCCAGTGGGCATAGAAGGTGAAGGAGTCGCCGTTATCGGGCTCGGTGATAACCATATCGCCGGTGACCAGCTCACCGCCCTCGGCAGCGGTCCACCAGCCGTCAAAGACGTGGGTGGCGTGCTCGGGATCGGGGAGGCTGCGGGTGAAGATCCAGGTGGGACGGTCTTCGCTGTAGGTGTACTTGTTCAGGGGCTCGCCGTACTGAGCGCCTGCGGTGACACCGTACTGGCCGGTCCAGAGGTCGGTATCCAGCGTGCCGCCGTTGGCATCCCAATGGACATCGTAGAGCTTGGGGGCCCAGACTGCGGTGATGGTCAGATCCTGGGCAGGCATGGTCTCGATGGCAGGGCTCCAGGAGGCGAACTCACGGCCTGCTGCGGTAGCGGTGGGAGCGGTGATGGGGGCCTCGTACTTGACGGAGCCTGCGGTGTAGGTGCCTTCCTCGCTGGTGATGGTGCCGTCGGCTACATCCCAGGTGAGGGTGTAGGAGTTACGGGAGTAGTAGAGCTTCAGCACCAGGCTGCCGTCCTCGGTGACGGTGCCGCTGGTGACATTGTTCTCGTTGGTCTCGTCGAAGGTGAAGCCTTCCAGATCGGTGGCTTCTGCGGTAGCGGTCTCGCCTGCGGGGGTGTCACCGGCGGTGGTGGTGGCCAGGGTGTAGCCCTCGCCGTCCAGGTTCTCGGTGTAGTGCTCGACGGTGTAGGAGCCTACTGCGGGTTCGGTGGAGCCGCCGCCGATCTTCCAGGTCTGCCAGCTCAGAACGGGATAGCCGGTATTGCCGTCTGCCCAGTTCTCGCCCAGAGCGGAGGCCAGGGTCTTGAATTCCAGATCGGTCTTGGAGGTAGCCTTGGTGTCGGTGACGCCGCAGGAATCCAGGTAGTAGCAGTTGGCGGTGGTGCCGATGGTGCCCCAGGTCTTCAGGCAGGCGATGGCTGCCTTGGCGCTGGTCAGGGTGCTGGATTCTACGGTGATGGCGCCGGAATTGTAGCAGTTCTGGACGGTGCCGTCATTGTGACCGGCGATACCGGCGGTGCGGTAGGCCTTGGTGAAGGCGGTGTCTACAGCGCCGGTGTTGTAGCAGTCGATGGTGGTGCCTGCGTTACGGCCAACGATGCCGCCGAAGTAGCCACGGTTGGAGGAGCCGGAGGTATTGAAAACGGAAGCGCCGTTGGAGCAGAGGCTGATAACGCCCTTGCTGTCGCCGACGATGCCGCCATAGTAGGAGTCGCTGTTGTAGGCCAGGGTCTTTTCGATCTTGCCGGACTCCATGGCG
>JAZNVK010000181.1:0-4193 GCA_045592805.1 Faecousia sp. | reverse complement strand
CAGGGCAATGCCACCGCTATCAGCGAGCCTCTGCTTCTGGCGCTCCGTGAGAACATTGCCCAAGGACAGCAATCCATTCTCTTCCTGAACCGCCGCGGTACCAGCCGCATGATGGTCTGCGTGGATTGCGGCCATGTGCCTATGTGTCCCGGTTGCAGCGTGGATCTGACCTATCACCATGCCAATGGGCGGTTGATGTGTCATTATTGCGGCCATTCCGAGCCCTTGCCCCACCGTTGCCCCGCCTGCGGCGGTCATCTGAAACCGGTGGGCATCGGCACCCAGAAGGTGCAGGAGCAGTTAGAGCAGCTTCTGCCCGGCATTTCCGTACTGCGTATGGATGCGGATACGGTCTCGGCGGTCAACACCCACGAGAAGCTGCTGAAGCGTTTCCGTGAGGAGAAAATCCCCATTTTGCTGGGAACGCAGATGGTGACCAAGGGGCTGAATTTTGACAATGTAACCCTGGTTGGCGTTCTGGACGGGGATACCTCCCTTTATGTGGGCTCCTACCGTGCGGCGGAGACCACCTTCTGCATGACCACGCAGGTGGTGGGACGAGCCGGTCGGGGGAACCTGAAGGGCAGAGCCATCGTCCAAACTATGACCCCAAAAAATCAGGTTATCTCCCTTGCTGCCATGCAGGATTATGACGGCTTCTATGAATCGGAGCTGCCCCTGCGGCGGCTGCGTGGCTGTCCGCCCTTCCGTGACCTGATTACCCTGACCTTCCACGGTATGCTGGAGGAATTGGTCTGGGCAGGAGCGCAGCGTTTCCGCGCCATGCTGCTTTCCCAGCTGGGCAGCGAGCATTATGCCTCTGAGGAGGTGCAGGTTTTAGGACCCGCACCGGCGCAGATTCCGCGGATCAATTATCATTACCGCTGCCGCCTGACTCTCAGCTGCCGCAACAGCAGAGCCCTTCGGCAGCTGCTGGCGCACCTGATGCGCCTGTTTATGAAAGAAAAGCAAAATAAGCATGTTGGCCTCTATGCGGATGTCAACAGCAATGAATAGGAGAACACTATGGCACTGAGAAAAATTCTGACGGCAGAGGATCCTGCGCTCCATAAGGTCTGCCACAAGGTCACCCGTTTTGACGAGAAGCTGCACCGTCTGCTGGACGATATGCGTGAGACCGTGGTAGATGCCAACGGCGTGGGTCTTGCAGCACCCCAGATTGGCATTATGCGCCGTGTGGTTGTCATCGATACCGGCGAGGAGATCGTGGAACTGATCAATCCCGAGGTCATCGAGACCTCCGGTGAGCAGGACGGTATGGAGGGTTGCCTCTCTGTGCCGGGCGAATACTGGCTGGTGAAGCGACCCATGATCGCCAAGGCCAAGGCGCAGGATCGCAACGGTGATTGGTTCGAAATGGAGGGCGAAGGTCTCATTGCCCGCTGCATCTGCCATGAATGTGACCATTTAGACGGCCATATCTATACGGAAAAGGCTTACCACAAGCTGACCGACGAAGAGCTGGAGGAGATCGTCTCCCGTCAGGAGGAAGAATGAGAGTCGTATTTATGGGTACGCCGGATATTGCTGCCACCTGCCTGAAGCGTCTTCTGGCAGAGCAGCATGAGATCGTCGGCGTGTATACCAAGGCTGATATGCCCAAGAACCGTGGCATGAAGCTGGAGATGTCCGATGTGAAGAAGCTGGCACTGGAGGCCGGCCTGCCGATCTATCAGCCGCTGAATTTCAAAGAGGATGCCACGGTGGAGGAGCTGCGCAGCCTGCAGCCCGATGTGATCGCTGTGGTGGCTTACGGCAGAATTCTGCCCCAGCGTGTGCTGGACATTCCCAAGAAGGGCTGTGTCAATATCCATGCCAGTGTGCTGCCCCTGCTTCGAGGCAGCGGCCCTGTGCAGTGGGCGATCCTCAACGGTTTCGACGAGACCGGCGTGACGGCGCAGTTTATGGCGGCGGAGATGGACGCAGGCGATATTATCGACATCCGCAAGACCCCCATCGAGCCTTATGAAAATGCCCAGAGTCTCCTGGATCGTCTGGCACTTCTGGGCGGCGAGCTGCTGGTGGATACCCTCCGCGCCATCGAGGAGGACACAGTCACTTCCATTCCCCAGGATCACAGCAAGGCCACCTTTGCCCCCATGCTGAATAAGACCCTTTGCCCCATCGATTGGAGCAAGACCCAGCGGCAGATCATCGACCATGTCCGTGGTCTGGATCCCTGGCCTGTGGCCACCACCGAGATTCAGGGAAAGCGCTTTAAGATCTATTCCGTCCTGCCCGTAGAGGGCGAGACAGACCGAGAACCCGGCACGCTCCTGGCACTGAACAAGAAGGGACTGGACGTAGCCTGCGGCGGCGGCAAGATCCTCCGGATCACCTGCCTGCAGGCGGAGGGCGGCAAGCGGATGCCTGCTGCGGATTATTTCCGTGGCCATCCCATTGAGCTTTGACCATGGAACTCACTGCCAGAGAGGCGGCGCTTTCGGCGCTGATCGCCTGCCGCAGACAGGGCGCCTGGTCGGAGGGGATCTTGAAGGAACTGCTTCATGGTATGGAGCGACGGGAGGCGGCGCTGGCCAGCAGACTCTGCTACGGTGTACTGCAGAACCGTATCCTTTTAGATCACTGGCTGGATGCCTATGTGAAGGGGAAATTGCAGCCCGTGGTGCGGGATATTCTCCGCCTGGGGCTGTATCAGATCCAATTTAATGATAAAATTCCTGCCTCTGCTGCGGTCAATCAGGCGGTGGAGCAGTGTAAAAAGCATGCCAACAGCCAGGCGGCTCGTCTGGTCAACGGCGTTCTGCGCAATATTCTCAGGGCAGGGGACTTGCCACTCCCCGAAGATCCCGGCCTGCGCTACAGCCATCCTGCCCCCTTGCAGCAGCTGCTGGAGGCGGAATTCGGCAGAGAAAAAGCCGAGGCGCTGATGCGTTGCCACAACGAAGCACCTGAGACCACCTTGCAGCTGAACCCCCTTTTGGGAGATCTAAAAAGCCTGCGGGAGGAGCTGGAGGCATCCGGCTGTTCCGTGAAGGAGCATCCCTGGCTGGAAAATTGCCTCTATGTTACTGCAACAGGCAGCCTGGAGACTTTACCTGCCTTCCGGGAGGGCAGAGTCTATGTGCAGGATGCCGCTGCCAAGCTCAGCGTGCTGTCGGCAGGGATTCAGCCGGGAATGCGGGTGCTGGATTGCTGTGCCGCCCCCGGAGGCAAGAGCTTTGCCGCCGCCATGTGTATGAAAAACCGTGGCAAACTGATTTCCTGTGATATCCACCCCCATAAGCTGCAGCTGATCGAAAAGGGCGCGCAGCGCCTGGGGATCACCATCCTCAGCACCCGTTTGCAGGATGCCTCCAAGCCTGTGGAGGAATTCAGAAACAGCATGGACGTGGTTCTGGCGGACGTACCCTGCTCCGGTCTGGGCGTGATCCGTAAAAAGCCGGACATCCGCTATAAGGATCTGAAGCAGACCGAGGCTCTGCCCGCCATTCAGAGCGCCATTTTAGCACAGCAGGCGGAATATGTGAAGCCCGGCGGTGTGCTGCTGTACAGTACCTGCACCATTCTCAGACGGGAGAATGAACAGGTCATAGAAGAATTTTTGAAGAACCACGGGGATTTCTCTTTGGAAGAGATCCAATTCCCAACCTTAAGCGGCCTTGGCAACAGTGCCATGGCAACGCTTTTGCCCTGTGATCAGGGTACAGACGGATTTTTTATCTGTAAACTCAGGAGGAAGCCTTGAAGGACATCAAATCTCTGACGCTCAAGGAGCTGAGCGAGGAACTTGCGCAGCTGGGCGAGCCGAAATTTCGGGCCTTACAAGTTTATACCTGGCTTCACCGTGGAGCAAAAAGCTTTCAGGAGATGAGCAATCTCTCCAAGAGCCTTCGGGAGAAGCTGTCCCAGAGCTACAGCCTCTACTGTCCCACCGTAGCCCGGAAATTGGTGTCTCAGAAGGACGGCACGGTGAAGTATCTCTGGCGGCTGGAGGACGGCAACTGCGTGGAGAGCGTGCTTATGCGCTATCACCACGGCAACACGGTCTGCATCTCCTCCGAGGTGGGCTGCGCCATGGGCTGTGCCTTCTGCGCTTCTACCAAGGGCGGTCTGATCCGCAGACTGAGCCCATCGGAGATGCTGGATCAGGTGCTGTTTACCCAGCTGGATTCCGGTCTGCCTATCTCCAATATTGTGCTCATGGGCAT
>JAZNVK010000180.1:0-9260 GCA_045592805.1 Faecousia sp. | reverse complement strand
TATGCTGCTGTAGGGCTATGTCCGCTGGGGGGAGAGCAGCCTCTCCGAGCTGATCAGGACCACTGACCTGCTCAACTGGATGAAGCAGGAGCCTGTGGACAGCTATGAAATGGGTCGTAACGACGTTGTCCAGGGCATCCAGGGCAACCGCAATGTGTTCATTGACTACCCTGAGTACGCCTGGCTGATCTTTGGCAAGAGCGTTCCCTCCCATACCACTCCCTCCGGCATGGCAGCGGGCGGTACTTCCTCCGGCTCCACCAACACGACTCCCACCTATACCGTCACCGCTACCTCCAACAATACCAATTACGGTACGGTCTCCGTCTCCGGCTATACCATCACCTGCTACCCCAAGACCGGCTATGAAGTCGGTTCTGCCAGCGTGGTCTCCGGCTCTGCCACGGGCAGCATCGATGGCAATACCATTACCCTGACTCCCACCTCCAACTGCACCATCCGGGTCAACTTCGTTGCCCCCACCACCTCCGACAGCGGCACTACCAATCCCTATCGCTACACCGTCACCGCTACTTCCAATAATACCAATTACGGTACGGTCTCCGTCTCCGGCTATACCATCACCTGCTACCCCAAGACCGGCTATGAAGTCGGTTCTGCCAGCGTGGTCTCCGGCTCTGCCACAGGCAGCATTGATGGTAACAAAATCACCCTGACCCCCACCTCAAACTGCACTATTCGGGTCAACTTCGTTGCCTCCACCACCTCCGACAGCGGAACTACCAATCCCTATCCCTACACCGTCACCGCCACCTCCAACAATACCAACTACGGCACGGTCTCTGTCTCCGGCTATACCATCACCTGCTATCCCAAGGCAGGCTACGAGGTTGGTTCTGCCAGCATCGTCTCCGGCTCTGTTACCGGCACCATCGACGGCAACACCATCAATCTGACCCCCACCTCCAACTGTACCATTCGGGTCAACTTTGTTGCCTCTACCAGCACCGACAGTGGCACTACCAATCCCTACCCCTACACCGTCACCGCTACTTCCAATAATACCAATTACGGTACGGTCTCCGTCTCCGGCTATACCATCACCTGCTATCCCAAGGCAGGCTACGAGGTGGGTTCTGCCAGCATTGTCTCCGGCTCTGTTACCGGCACCATCGACGGCAACACCATCAACCTGACTCCCACCTCCGATTGCAGCATCCGGGTCAACTTCGTTGCCTCCACTACCTCCGGCAGCGACTCCGGCACGGACAGCGGCACTTCCTCCTCCGGCTATACCTTCACCCGTGTCACCTCCACCTCCGAGCTTACCTCCGGCACCTATGTTCTGGTGGTCAAGGTGGGTACGGGCAGCTATGCAGGGGACTCCACCTACTATGCCCTCATGGGCAAGTCCATGAACTCCAGCTATGTGGCCGCTGCCTCTGCAGATCCCTTCATGGGTACGGGCTCTGCCCCCTCCACCATCACCCTGACCGATACCAGCCTGATGTGGGATCTGACCAAAACCTCCGGCGGCGTGGTGCTGAAGAACGGCAGCTACTACTTAAGAGGCAGCTCCAACTACCTGTACTATAATTCCTCCAGCTCCTACACCACCTGGTCTGCCTCCGTCAGCAACGGCGTCTGGACGCTGAAGAACGGCACCCGCTATCTTGCCCTCCGTCCCGATCTGCAGCTGGGCAGCAACGGCTGTCCCAGATTCCGCTGCAACTCCAGCGCCTCCTCCACCAACTATCAGTTCTACCTCTACAAACTGGTCGAAGGCTGATCTCAATCAAAACCCACCGCCCTCTCCCTTGGGGAGAGGGCGGTTTTTTGCGGAAAAACTTAATTTTTTCTTGCACTTTGGACATATATATGATATATTTTTAAATTGTGGATAAATTTATAGATACTGATCCGGAAAGGAAAGATCCTTTATGTCTCAAGATAGAAAGATTCGAAATATTGCCATTATCGCCCACGTTGACCACGGCAAGACCACCCTGGTTGACGAGATGCTGAAGCAGGGCGGTATTTACCGTGAAAATCAGGCGGTGGTAGACCGTGTTATGGACTCCGGCGATCTGGAGCGTGAGCGTGGCATCACCATTCTGGCAAAGAACCCCGCCGTTAACTATAAGGGCACCAAGATCAACATCGTAGACACCCCGGGTCACGCCGACTTCGGCGGCGAGGTGGAGCGTATTCTGAAGATGGTCAACGGTGTTATCCTCCTGGTAGACGCAGCGGAAGGTCCCATGCCCCAGACCCGTTTCGTCCTGGGCAAGGCCCTGGAGCTGGGTCATAAGGTCATTGTGGTGGTCAACAAGATCGACCGTCTGGATGCCCGTATTGAAGAGGTTATGGAGGAAGTTCTGGAGCTGCTGCTGGATCTGAACGCCACCGACGAGCAGTTCGAGTCTCCCACCCTGTTCTGCTCCGCCCGTCAGGGCATCGCCAGCTACAGCCCCAACGAGACCGGCGTCAACCTGGACCCCCTGTTCAATACCATTGTCAATTATATCCCCGCTCCCGAGGGCGACGAGGAAGAGCCTCTGCAGATGCTGGTCTCCTCCATTGACTATAATGAGTACGTTGGCCGTATCGGCATCGGCCGTATTGAGCGCGGCCGCATCAAGCAGAATCAGGAAGTTGCCATCTGCGACTTCCACAATCCCGAGCACGTGGAGAAGGGCAAGGTCGTTGCCCTCTATGAGTTCGACGGTCTGGGCAGAAAGCCCATCACCGAGGCAGGTGCCGGTGAGATCGTGGCCTTCTCCGGCATGGCGGATATTACCATCGGCCGTACCATCTGCGCTACGGGGCAGCCGGAGCCTCTGCCCTTTGTGAAGATCTCCGATCCCACCATCGAGATGACCTTCTCCGTCAACGACTCCCCCTTTGCAGGCCGTGAGGGCAAGTATGTTACCTCCCGTAACCTCCGTGACCGCCTGTTCCGTGAGCTGCTGAAGGATGTCTCCCTCCATGTCACCGAGCAGGGCACCGATGCCTTCAACGTGGCAGGCCGTGGCGAGATGCATATCTCCATTCTCATTGAGACTATGCGCCGTGAGGGCTATGAGTTCCAGGTCAGCACCCCCAGAGTCCTGACCAAGGTCATCGACGGTGTGGTCTGTGAGCCCATCGAGCGTATGGTGGCCGATGTTCCCGAGGCTTCCATGGGCGCTGTCATTGAGAAGATCGGCAAGCGCAAGGGCGATCTGGTCACCATGACCCCCGTAGGCAGCCGTTACCGTCTGGAGTTCCTGGTTCCCTCCCGTGGCCTCTTCGGCTACCGCAATGAGTTCCTGACCGACACCCGTGGCGAGGGCATCATGTCCTCCGTGCTGGACTCCTATGCTCCCGTCAAGGGCGAGATCGAGCGCCGCAAAACCGGCTCTCTGGTGGCCTTTGAGACCGGCGAAGCCTGCACCTACGGCCTCTTCAATGCCCAGGAGCGTGGACAGCTCTTCATCGGCGCCGGTACGGAAGTCTATGCCGGCATGGTGGTCGGCATCTGCTCCCGTAATGAGGATATGAATGTCAATGTCTGCAAGAAGAAACAGCTGACCAATATGCGTGCCTCCGGCTCCGACGATGCTCTGCGCCTGACCAGTCCCCGTATCTTCTCTCTGGAGCAGAATCTGGAGTTCCTGGCTGACGACGAGCTGTTGGAGGTCACCCCCAAGAGCCTCCGCATCCGAAAGCGTGAGCTGGATCATGCCATGCGTATGCGCCAGCTGATGAAGACCCGTAATAATCAGTAATAAAAGAAAGCCCCTCCGGTTTTTCCGGAGGGGCTTTTGCTGTATGGGATCAGTACAGGTAGCTGTAGTCGTTCTTGACCGTGCGGATGAAGAGGGCGATCTCCTCGGGGAGCTGGTTTTCACCTTCTACATCACAGACGCACTCGGTGTAGAGACGGACACGTACCTTGCCGTCAGCCAGGATGCAGAAGCCGAAGTTCTTGGAGTCGTCCATATCCTTCTCGGTCTGGAAGATGGTGAACTTATCCTTGCAGGGCTCTGCCGCGTAGGGACAGAAGGCGGTGCAGTTGCCGCACTCGTTGCACATCTTATCCACGTGGAGGATCTGGGTACGGCCGTCGGGCAGGCGGATGACCACATTGGAGCGGTTGGGGCAGACATCGGCGCAGTTCTGGCAGACGGTGTTGCAATCCAGGCAGCGGTCGCCTTCGCAGGCCACGTCCTTAGCCATGGCGAGGATGCCCTTCTTGGCAATGGCAGCGGCCTCGGAGGGATAGGCCTCTACGGGGATGTCGTACTCGTGCTTCTTGCCGATGACGATCTCGGCAAACTTGGCAGCATCGGCAATGCCCTCTACCACGGTGGCGGGGCCACGGGTTGCATCACCGGCGGAGTAGACATTCTCCAGGTTGGTCTTGAAGGCGGGACGACCCTTGCGATCCAGCTCGATGCCGTTGGCGGCGAAGAGCTTATCGTCCACCTGCTCACCCACGGCGGAGATGACCAGATCACAATCGATCTCCACACGCTCGCCGGTGGGAACGGGGCTCCGTCTGCCGGAGGCATCGGGCTCGCCCAGGATCATCTTGTCGCAGATCAGCTTGCCGTCCTTCTGCTCCACGGGGGAGACCAGCTCCAGGAAGGAAACGCCGTCTTCAATTGCCAGCTCAAGCTCTTCTGCATCAGCAGGCATATAGCGCTTGGTACGGCGGTAGACCAGGGTGGAGGACTTGGCGCCGGCACGCTTTGCCACACGGGCTGCGTCCATGGCGGTGTTGCCGCCGCCGATGACGGCTACATGACCCAGCTCGCCGCCACAGCCTGCCTTCATATCCTCCATCCAGCCAATGACACCCTTGACATTGCCGGGGATATCCAGCTTACCGGCCTTCCAGGCACCCACGGCATAGAGGATGTGGGTATAGCCCTGTGCCTTCAGCTCTTCCACAGAGGGAGCTTCGGTATTGAGCTTGACCTCGGTGCCGTAGGCCATCATCAGGGCGATGTCCTGATCAATGGCCTCGTGGGAGATACGGAACTCGGGGATTACATGACGGACGATGCCGCCCAGGGAATCCTTGCGCTCGAAGATGGTGCATTCCACACCGGCTCTGCCCAGGAAGTAGGCAGCAGCGATGCCGGTGGGGCCGCCGCCGATGATGGCAGCCTTCTTGCCCTCTACCTTGGCAGGCTTCTCGATCTTGGCCATGAGGGCATCGATGCCCTTTTCCGCAGCGATGAGCTTGGTCTCACGGATCTGCACCGGCTCTTCATAGAAGTTGCGGCTGCACTTGTTCATGCAGTGGTGAGCGCAGATGGTGCCGGTGATGAAGGGCAGGGCGTTCTTCTCGGTGATGAGCTTCAGCGCCTCGTTGTACAGACCCTTCTTGCACAGCTCGATGTACTCGGGGATATCCTGCTCAATGGGGCAGCCACCCTTACAGGGAGCAATATAGCAATCCATCCAGGGCACTCTGTCCTCGTTCTTACGGGCGGGCAGGGGCTTGATGGGCTTGACATGGTGGTAGTCGGTACGGCAGTCCAGTGCCATCTTGGCGATGGCTTCGGTGTCGGTGCCGTCGAAGGGCTTGAACTCCATGCCCTCCACCTTCTTGGCCATCTGCACCAGACGGTTGTAGCCGCCGGGCTTCAGGATGGTGGTTGCCACGGTGATGGGCCAAATGCCTGCGGCAAAGAGTTTCTCGCAGTTGAAGAACTCGGCACCGCCGGCGAAGGAGATCTTCATCTTGCCGCCAAACTGGGTGGAGATCCGACGGCACATCTCAATGGTCAGGGGGAAGAGGGCACGGCCGGACATATACATTTCATTATTGGGCAGCTCTCCACGGGTGGTGTCTACGGGGAAGGTGTTGGATAGCTTCAGGCCGAATTCCACACCCTGCTTGTCTGCCAGTGCCTGGAGGCGCTCGAACATGGGAACGGCATCCACCCACTGCAGGTCTTCGTTGAAGTGGTGATCGTCAAAGACGATGTAGTCATAGCCCATGCCGTCCAGGATGCTGCGTGCATCCTTGTAGCCCAGGATGGTGGGGTTGCACTTGACGAAGGTATTGACCTTCTTCTCGGTGATGAGGTAGGAGGCAATGCGCTCGATCTCATCGGGAGGACAGCCGTGGAGGGTGGACAGGGTGACGGAACGGGAGACACGGGGGGAGATATTGGCAATGAACTCTGCCTCTTCGGGGAAGAGCTCCGTGAGAACCGCCTTGCACTCGTCAAAGACGGGAGCACGGTTGGCATCCTTCATGGACTCGATGTAGTTATCGATCTTCTCGCCCTTGATGCCGGCCAGGTCGTAGCCCACAGACATATTGAACACAAAGCCATCGGGATCGCCGTAGCCCCAGACCTTTGCCATGACCTTCAGAGCGCACCAGGCCTTGATGTACTCATCCAGGGCCTGACGAACCTCCAGCTCCGTGGACCACTCCTGGTTGTAGCCTTCGTCATCGGCCAGGATGCAGGGACGGGGCACGCAGCGTGCCAGATCCTCGCCGTCCATCTGCTGGACGGTCTTAACCTCGAAGAAACGGGAGCCTGCCACATAGGAGGCAATGATATTCTGCGCCAGCTGGCTGTTGGGACCGGCAGCGGGGCCGAAGGGAGTTTCGATCTTCTCACCGAAGATGGGGAGGGTCTTGGCGGGATCAGCCTTGTACTCGGTATGGATGCCGAAGATCTCGCCGGTCTTTTCACGCTCGGTGATCACCCAGCGCATGAGATCCTTAAAGGGAATGGGATACATTCTTTCAGACATTGTAAAATCCTCCGATCAGAATTAGTATACGTCACGTGTCCAGAAGTGCTTCAGGACGAAAACCGCAACATTGAAGAAGAGCAGATAGCAAATGCAGACGATCTCAAAGGGGAAGATATAAAAAGTGCCGGGGAAGAGCAGAGTGATCTGCAGGAAAACGCTGTAGAGGCTGTAAACCGCCAACGTGGTGAGATAGGTGCGGGAGAGCACCTTCTTGCCACGTTCATCGTAGCGATGGAGCATAAACCAGCCGATCAGACCGGGGATGGCCTGGACGGTGGTAACCACCAGCATGATGAAAAGGAGCGCATCAAAGACATAGGTGGTATGCAGCAGATCCAGTTTTACGATCAGGATAACCGGCAGAAACAGAGATGTAATCAGTAACCCCAGCAGCGTCCACTTGCAAAAATTTTCCGATGCGCTGAGCATGGGCAATTAGTAGGCGCAGCCGTTGAGGGCGGTCCAGAGCTTCTTGGACTCTTCCAGAATACGGGCGTTGACGGCTTCCTCGTCGATGCCTACCAGCTCACGGTCCTTCATGAGGAGCTTGCCGTTGCCGATGGTGGTCTGGCACTGGCGGCCGGTCATGCCGAAGAGCATATGGCCGTCGATATTGGCATCGGAGAAGGGGGTGAAGGGCTTGTAGTCCATGACGATCACGTCAGCGGCAGCGCCGGCCTCCAGCACACCCAGCTTCTCGTCGAAGTAACGGGCGCCGATGAGGGCGTTGTTCTTGAAGAGCATATCCGTGACCTCGCACCAGCCCACATTGGGCAGGCAGGCATTCTGGCGCTGGGCGCAGAGGGCGACCTTAATGGACTCCAGCATGTCGTTGGTATAGGCATCGGTACCCATGCCCAGGAGGATGCCGGCCTTGTACAGGGGCAGCACGGGGCAGGTGCCAACGGCATTGCCCATGTTGGACTCGGGGTTATTGACCACCATGGTATCGGTGTTCTTGATGATCTCGATCTCAGCGGAGTTCACATGGATGCAGTGACCCAGAATGGTCTTGGGACCCAGAATGCCGTGATCCATCAGGCGCTGGACAGGACGGCGGCCGTAGTTCTGCAGGGAGTCATAGACGTCGTTCATGCCCTCGGAGACATGGATATGGTAGCCGGTGCGGCCGTTATTGGCCTCCACCATGCGGTCGAAGGTCTTGTCGGAGATGGTGAAGAGGGCGTGGCCGCCGAACATAGCCTTGAGCATGGGATCCTTCTGCTCTTCGCACCAGGTGATGAAGTCGGCATTTTCCTTGACAGCCTGGATGGACTTCTCCTCGCCGTCACGGTCGGAGACCTCGTAGCAGAGGCAGGAGCGGATGCCGAATTCCTTGGCGGACTCGGCGATCTTGAAGAGGGAGCCGGGGATCTCACCGAAGGAGGCATGGTGGTCGAAGATGGTGGTAACGCCCTGCTTGATGCAGTCGATATACAGGGCATCGGCGGAGGCCTTGGTGCCGGAGAGCATCAGCTTGCGGTCAATGGCCCACCACTGGCCGTCCAGAACCTCGTAGAAGTTGGTGGGGTTGTGACCCTTGATGCTAAGGCCACGGGCCAGAGCGGAGTAGATGTGGGTATGGGCATTGATGAAGGCAGGCATGATCACGCCGCCCTTGGCATCAATGAACTCCGCCTGGGGGTACTTTGCCTTCAGATCGGCGGTGGTGCCCACTTCCTTGATCTTGGTGCCCTCAATGACGACACCGCCATCGGGCAGGTAGGGGATGGTAGCGCTTCTGGTGATCAGTTTACCGTTGGCAAGAATGTACATGTGGTTGACCTCCTTAATGTAATTACAAAAAACGTGGGGATGTGAACCTACATGCATAGTTCAACATCTCCACTCAAGTAGCCCTGAGTGATAGTCGGAAGCCCGTGCGCGAAGCACTTCGTTACAGCTATCAATCTTCAATTACAATCTTATTATATCGAACTTCCTTCAAAATTGCAATGGTTTTCCCTCCGCTGATTTTGACAAATCTTTCTAACAATTTTTGAGCAATATGCATAGAAATTTAGATTTTCTCTTTACAAGACCATGGTAAAATAGTAAAATGGAACAGGCAGATTCCATATTAAACGGGAATTTAGCGTTGGAGTGGTGAATGGTGAATAGTGAATGGTGAATGATGAAGGTATGCGCTTTGCGCATTGAATTTAAATAAATCGGCGGAGCCGATACCTCAACTATTCACCATTCGTCATTCACCAAATATAAATTTCCGTTTAGGCTATCGGTTTTAAGCAGCTGACCACAATATATGGTGTTATTGTGCGATGGCGATTAAAAGGCGGTCGAAGATGGCACCGCCAAAAGAGCGGCGGTTGAAGCGGTAGCAATACTCGCTCAGATACATTTGCAGGTGCTTCGTGCTTGTACCATGGTAGGTGCCGTTAATAAATGCCTTTGCATTACCAATAATCCGGTGGAGCCATTTCAGATGCTCACTGTCAGGACTAAAATCCTCTGCCAGATGCGTGTAATTATCTGCCAGCGGCTTGCGGTAGCTTCTGAACCCATCT
>JAZNVK010000179.1:0-8591 GCA_045592805.1 Faecousia sp. | reverse complement strand
GGCCGTTTGACACATATACCGCCAGCCAACGCTGGGCATAGCTGGGGTAGCCGTGCGGTGCCTCACGGAACAGGTGGTGCACGGTAATGCCGTAGATTCCGGCGATTTGGGGAAGAAGCAGCACATCGGGCAGATTGTTTCCGCACTCCCAGCGGGACACGCTCTGTACGCTGACCCCCAAAAGTTTGGCCAGCTGCTCCTGGGTCAGCGCCTTCTGAAGACGGAGCGCCCGTAAATTCTTTGAAATCTGTGTCATGGGTTTACCTCCTGCATGATTGCTTTGTACTGATGATACTACGGAGAAACAGGAAAGTAAAGCACGCAAAAAGCGAGAATACTCTCCAAAAATGAGAATTACAGCCATAGAGAATGGGTCGCCCCGTTAGAGGCGACCCGTTTGACATATTAAGCGATGGCGGTTCGCTTTCTGACCAGCAGAGAGACCGTAGACAGGATCCAGGCGCAGCGCAGGAGACCAAAGCTGAAGCCGAAATCCCATTGGAGCGCACCCACGGTGATGCCCTCCCAGAAGATGCAGATCAGGGGCAGAGCCACTGGGAGCAAAATCTGCAGCCAGAGTGGCAGACGCTGCTTTGCCACGGCTTTGAACCAGAGGAAGAGGGCGATCAGCATGACCAGGGCATTGAGGATCAGGCCGAAGAGCCGTTCCAGCGCCAGGACATAGACCTCCTTGGGGGTATCCATTTGCGCTAACATGGTTTCTGTCATCAGGCAGGCCACAGCGCTTAGCAGCAGCACTGTCCCCACCGCAGGCAGAACGGTGATCCATGCCTTCTTCTCTGCGGTGAGAACCGCCAGCAGGATCCAGGCGCACAGCAGCAGCGCACAGACCGTACCCACGTATCGGGAGAAGGCGGCATTGGCAAGGGAACAGGCGGCCACGGCCATATCGCCCTTGGCATTGGCAAGCACCATGCTGAATGCATTTTGTACAAGAGAGGAGGCAAAGGTCACCATAGGCAGCATCAGGGCGATGCCCGGAGTGCCGTAGCGGGGGTTCATAAGGGTCTTTTCGCTTTTGCGCAGGCCGAAGACGCAAAGTCCCAGCAGAGCGCTTGCCAGAAGCAGCTTGACCCAGAAATGGGGGAGCAGACCGGAGAGAATGCCGCTCTCCTGTTCCAACAGCAGAATCCCATAGTCTATGGCTGTCTCGGGGAGCGCAAAGAGGGACATGATCCAGCGTGGAGCGGCCAGAATGATCAGGGCGACCGCCGTGGAGCGCAGCAGCTGCAGCCCCAGAAATACGGCACTCAGCAGCAGCATCCGTCGGCTGTTGCTGCGGCCTTTCAGCAGCAGGGCGCCGGTCAGAACGCAGAAGCCGCTGCTGCAGAAGGAGAGAAAGCTCTCGCCCCAGGCGGCAAAATTCCGCAGCGCCGCCAAAGCGGAGATGGCAAGATAGCTGTAGTTCTTCAGCTGCAGCTCATAGAAAAGCACTGCATAGGGATCGGCGCCGAAGCGCAGGAAAAGGGGCAGCAGACCGCCTGCGATCAGCAAGAGCCCCAGCAGGAGCGGCAGATGCGGGTTCTTTTTCTGCTGCGGTGACGCTAAGGCATTGCCGCAGACGGCGCAGAACCGTCCACTCCCATCCAATTTGTTTCCGCAATTCTGACAGAACATCATATCCCTCCTTTAGATCGACCGTTACAGTCTCAGGGCCGCTGCCCACTGCCCGGGAGCTTCGGGGCTGTCCTTGCGCTTGAAAACCCGTCCCTCCACGATCTCGGCCCCGGGACAGCTGGGCGCCATCTTCAGGGCGGTCTTGCCGAAATCGCTGCCGCCGGAGGTGGCAAAGAGGATCAGCTTCTTGCCGGAGAGGTCATATTTCTCCAGAAAACTGTTGACCAGGGTGGGCGCCACATACCACCAGATGGGGAAGCCCAGCACGATGGTATCATAGGGGGCAAGATCGATCTCAGCACTGCCCAGAGGGGGACGGTTGTCCTTGCCCTTCATCTCCCTGGTGCTGCGGGAGAAGGGATTCATCCAGTTGAGGTCGGCCTTGGTATAGGGGGTCACGGGGGCGATCTCATAGAGGGCAGCCCCCAGGGTGTCGGCAATGGATGCGGCCGCCCGTGCAGTGGTGCCGGTGGCAGAAAAATAGGCAACAAGAATCTCAGACATAAAAATACCTCTCCTTACAATCCAAAATGATTATCCATTTTCATTTTAGCACGGGAAAGTGCAAACCGCAAGCCAAAGCCCCAACTTTTTCATAAATCACCGAAGAAATCACTTGAGTTTCCATGAGGAATATAATATATTGTATCTATCAAAATCGGAGGGGAGAAAACTACGAAACCGCTTTCGTAATGGCTCTGGAGAAGGTCGCTTTTGATCTGCGTATTTTTACGAAAAAATCAAAATCCGATCGGTAAAATGCACAAAACTATAGAAATTTCTTTGTGAAAAGCGGCGGAAAACCGAGAGAAACCGCTTTCGCAAAATCGCATTGACCATGGAAAAAAACGGTGCTATAGTGGGTTTAGCGATAAAAAACAGGAGGGATGATCCATGAAAAAGACAATCGCTATTCTCGCTGTTCTGCTTCTGCTGCTTGCTGCTTTCCCCGTGACGGCCACTGCGGCGGAGGCCACCGAAATGATCCCCGTTGTGGTCAGTGTTCCCGAGGGTTGGAATTCTCCCAATCTGTGGGCATGGGCCGATGACGGCACCAATGCCTTTGCAGCCTGGCCCGGCGAGGCCCTGGAGGAGCTGGCAGAGGGCTGGTACTATGTCTACGTTCCCGACTATGTGCAAAATGTGATCGTTAACGCCAATCAGGGCGAGGACACTGCCGTGCAGACCGATGCCATTGTGGTAGAGGCCGGCAAGGAGGTCTGGATCACCGTGGCAGAGGATCTGAGCGCCACGGTCTCCTACGAGGCCCAGCTCCGTGGAGAAATTCCTGCCTATGTGGAGAAATTTGTGATCCATGCCTATGTGCCCCTGTCCTGGAAGACCGTCAATCTATGGGCCTGGTCCGCACCCGATGGCACCAATGCATTCGAAGCATGGCCCGGTGAGGCTATGGTCGAGGGTGAGGACGGCTGGTTCACCGGCAAGGCTCCTACCTGGATCAACTCCCTGATCATCAACGGCAACGAGGGCACGGTGCAGACCGCCGACATCGCCGTGGAGGGCAAGGAGCTGTGGATCACCGTCTACGAGGATCTGAGCTATGAGCTGACCTATGAGGATCCCAACAAGGCGGTAGAGCCCATTACCGTCTATGCCAAAGTGCCTGCGGATTGGGCAGCGCCCTGCTGCTGGGCCTGGTCTGCCCCCGACGGCACCAATGCCTTCACCTCCTGGCCCGGCGAAGCCCTGACCCAGGACGGCGACTGGTATGCCATCGAGGTACCCGGCTGGATCAATTCCGTGATCATCAATGCCAACGAGGGCACGGTGCAGACCTCGGATCTGGCTGTGGATGCAGGTAAGGACGTATGGATCGTGGTGACCGATGCGGAAAATGCCACGGTGTCCTATGAGGAACCTGCTGCCGAGGTCACCGAGCCCGTGACCGAGCCCTCCGAGGAGGACACCCAGCCCACAGAGACTCCCACGGAGCCTCAGGAGCCTGTCACCGAAGAGCCGGAAAAGAAGAGCAACACCGGCCTGATCATCGGCATTGTTGCCGCAGCGGTGGTGGTCTTGGGCGGCGGTGCAGCCCTGATCCTGAAGAAGAAAAAGAAATAAGTACCGTATTGCGGGTACACGGTCACCGTGTACCCGCCTTTGCAATCCACCAAAGGAGGAATTCCCAATGAAAAAACTTCTGGCATTGCTGCTGTGCCTTGCCATGCTGCTGACCCTGGCGGCCTGCGGACAGGAGACAGCCGACCCCGCCGAGGCCAAGCGTCTGGTGATCTGGCACGACAAGGAGGACGGTGTCATTGCTGCCATGGAGCAGCACCTGAAAACCGCCCTGCCGGAGCTGGAGATCGTTTTTGAGAAGAAAACCAGTCTCACCGACTCCCTGAAGCTGGTGGGCAACGATCCCTCTGCCGCCCCGGATCTCTTTCTATTTGCCCATGACAAGGTGGGCGTCTTTGCGGAGATGGGCATTCTGGCTCCCGTCACGGAGCTGCTGGAGCAGCAGACCCTGGAGCCCTATCTGGATATGACCCTGACGGCTGCCACCTATGAAGGCACGCTCTACCAGCTGCCCCTGTACTTTGAGACCCTGCTCTTTATGTACAACCGCCGCTATATGCAGGACGAGGAAGTGCCAAAGACCACGGAGGAGCTTCTGACCTACATGGAGAACAACACCGGCCGTGGCCGCTACGGCTTCGTGGAGCAGCACAGCACCGCCTACTATTCCGCCGCCTGGATCCACGGCTTCGGCGGCAGCATCATTGATGACAGCGCCACCCCTTTCCCTGATGCCCAGGCAGTGAAGTCCGCCCTGGAATATCACCTGAAATTTGTGGCCCTGATGCCCGGGGAGACGGAGTACAGCACCGTCAACACCCTCTTCCTGGAGGGAAAGGCCGATGCCACCATCGGCGGTCCCTGGATGGTACCCTCTGCCCGTGGGGCGGAGATCGATCTGGGCATTGCGCCCATGCCCGTGGTGGATGCCACCGGTCTGGCACTGGCGCCCTATTCCGGTGTGCAGGGCATTCACGTGCTGAAGCACCCCGCCGAGACGAAAACCGCTGCCGTGCAGCAGCTGCTCCTGGCGCTAACCGATCCTGCGGTGGGCATTGAGCTGGCACTGGCCAGCGGCTGCGCACCTGCCAACAGCCTCTGCTACGAGGATGCGCGTGTGTCGGAGGATCCCCTGGTGCAGTCTATGCGCTCCACCGCTGAGATCGCCGTTCCCATGCCCAATATCCCGGAGATGGATGTGATGTGGACGGTGGTCAGCAACCTCCTGACGGATGTAAACCTCTCCGGAAAGTCCGTGGATGAGAGCTTTCAGGCTGCCCAAAAGGAGGCTCAGCAGCTCATTGAGGCCATGCGCTAAAGAGGATCATACCCAATGAACAAGCGAAACAAAGAACGGCTGACCACCTGCGCCTGGTCAGCGCCCTCCATGATCCTGATCTCTCTGATGGTGGTCTTTCCCATCCTCTATACCTTCTATATCAGCCTGACCAATATGAATGTGTACCACTGGTTCGACTTCTCTGTCATCGGGCTGAAAAACTACGCACGGGCGCTGTTTACCTTTGACTCCGGCTTTCTCTCAGCGCTGCTGGCCACGGTTTTGTGGACGGTGGTCAATATGATATTGCAGCTGGTCATCGCCTTTGTCCTGGCCAGCCTGCTCAATAATCCCAAGCTCCGCCTCCGCAGACTCTATAAGACTCTGTTGATGTTCCCCTGGGCAATGCCCGGGTACGTTTCTATTCTGCTGTGGAAGACGGGAATTTTCAACAGCCAGTTCGGCCTGCTGAACCAGTGGATGGAGAAATTGGGGCAGCAGACCGTCCACTGGCTCAGCAGCGATCTGTCCGCCTTCCTCTGCTGCACCGTGGTGAACCTCTGGCTGGCGCTGCCCTTTATGATCATGATCATGGACGGTGCCATGCAGTCCATTGACCGCAGCTACTACGAGAGCGCCCTGATGGACGGCGCCAACTGGCTCCAGCGCACCCGTGCCATCACCTTGCCTGCCATTACGCCCATCATCGGCCCGGCGGTGATCATTACGGTGTTCACCACCTTCAAGCAGTTTGACGTGGTCTATCTTCTGACCCAGCAGGCGGGGGCGAAAACCGGCTCCGGTTTCCACACGGTGCTGACCTATGCCTACGAGAACGCCTTTATCACCAATAACTACGGCTACAGCGCCGCCATTTCCATTCTGATTTTCTTCCTGCTGCTGCTTTTCTCCGCCAGATATCAGATGAGGGAGGAGCGTGACCGATGAGTAAGAAATGCAAGGAGCGGATCGGCCTGGGCTTTCTCAATGCCTTTTTCCTGGCGCTGTGCTTTGCCACTCTGATCCCCATTCTCTATGCCCTCAGCGTGTCCTTCAGCGGACAGAACAGCCTCCTCAGCTCTGATTTTTCCTTCATTCCCAAGGATTTCACCCTGGAGAACTACAAACGGGTGATCTTCGGAGAGGATATTCTGCTGTGGTTCAAGAATACCGTCCTTCTGGCGGCGGTGACCGTCAGCCTGTCCCTGGCGGTGGCTGTGCCGGCGGCCTACTGTTTCTCCCGTCGCCGTTTCCGTGGGCGCAAGACCATTCTCCGCTGCCTGGTGCTGCTGAATTCCTTTCCAGCGCTGCTGTCCATGTTTGCTATCTACCGCATCCTGCGCCCCATGGGTCTGGTCAATACCAATGTGGGTCTGATCCTGGTCTATACGGGTACCATGGCGGTCTTCAGCCTCTGGAATACCAAGGGCTATTTCGATACCATCCCCGTGGAGATCGAGGAGGCCGCACGGATGGACGGTGCCGGCGATTTGCAGGTGGTGCTGCGGATCGTCCTGCCTCTGGCCAAGCCCAGCATTATCACCACGGCCTTGCAGGTGCTGATCTATGTGTGGAACGAGTATATCTACGCCACCACCTTTATGACCGGCGAGGCCAAATACACCCTTGCCGCCGGACTCAACACCCTCCAGGCCACGGAGATGACCGGCTCCTGGCCGGTGTTTGCGGCGGCCTCCATTACGGTGTCCGTGCCGGTGCTGATCATTTTCTTCCTCTGCCAGAAGTACATGACTTCCGGCCTGACGGCGGGAGGTGTAAAGGGATGAGATTGGAGGCTGTATTTCACCGACCCATGTCCGAGTACTGCCACGGCCTGGACGAGAAGCACATTGTCTACCGTCTGCGCAGCGCCCGTGACGATCTGCGGCAGGTCACCCTGGCCTACGGCGACACTGCCTGCCGCCAAACGCCCATTCTCTTTACCCCCGTTCCCATGGAGAAGATCGCCTCCGATAAGCTCTTTGACTACTGGCAGGCCGTTGTGGAGAGCCCCTATGAGCGTGTGTATTATTATTTTGAGCTTTTTGACGGGGAAAGCTCCGTCCTCTACTACGGCGATATCTTCACCCATCAGCACGTGGACGACCGCTCCCAGTATTTCAAGCTGCCCTTCAACCATCGGGCGGATCTGGCCAAAGTGCCTGACTGGATACAGGATGCAGTGGTCTATAACATCTTCCCCGACAGCTTTGCCACGGGAAAGGGCTATCTCTCCTGCCGGGCCACCCAACAGGACTATGCGGGACAAAGCGTCCACGGCAAGCTGGGCGGCACCCTCCGTGGTGTCACGGAGAATATCGACTACCTCTTAGAGCTGGGGATCAACTGCGTCTACCTGAACCCCATCTTCGCCGCCGGGGAATATCACAAATACGACCTTTTGGATTACTACCATGTAGACCCCGTCTTCGGCGGAGACGAAGCATTCCGTGAGATGGTGCAGACCCTCCATGCAAAGGGAATTCGGGTCATCATCGACGGCGTTTTCAACCACTGCGGCTGGCACTTCTTCGCCTTTGAGGACGTGATCCGCAATCAGGAGAAGTCCAAATACTGCTCCTGGTTCTACCGCCTGAAATTCCCCGTACAGCGCCCCGAAACCCCGGAGATCTACCCCGACTATGCCTGCTTTGCCTACGAGCGGATGATGCCCAAGCTGGATACCGCCAATCGGGAGGTGCAGGACTATTTCTGTGAGGTGGGAGCCTACTGGGTACGGGAGTTTGACATTGACGGCTGGCGGCTGGATGTGGCCAGCGAGGTGGATGACGGCTTCTGGCGTGCCTTCCGCAAGGCGGTGAAGTCCGTGAAGCCGGAGGCGCTGCTGATCGGTGAGGTCTGGGAGACGGCACGGCACTGGCTGCAGGGGGATATGTTCGACTCGGCCATGAATTATGAGCTCCGCAAGCACTGCGAGCTGTTTTTCGCCCAGGGCAGTATCGATGCCTTTGCATTTTCCGGGCGGATCACGGACATGCTCCTGCGCTACAAGCTGCAGATCACCCCGGCGCAGCTGAATCTGCTGGACAGCCACGATGTCAGCCGTTTCCTCTCCCTCTGCGGCGGCGATCTGCAGAAATACAAATCGGCGGTACTGTTCCAGCTCTGCTTCCCGGGGATGCCCACCATTTTCTACGGCGACGAGCAGGGAATCGAGGGCATCTTAGAGGAAGAATACCGCCGCCCCATGCCCTGGGAAGACGGCAATGAGGACTTGTACCAATTCTTCCGCAGCGCCATTGCCCTGCGTAAGGCGCTCTTACCCCTGAAAAGAGGCAATTTCCGCATTCTGGAGGCACGGCCGGGCTCCCGTTTCCTGGCTTTTGCCCGTGAATACCAAAATCAAATCGTCACGGTATACTTTAACAACGACTCCGCGCCCCATGAAATTCGGGAAACAGGCAGCTGTCTCCTCTCCCAGAATCTGAGGGGCAATGAATTAATCGGTGGGGGCTTTGCAATCTATTCCTCCTGCAAGCCCTGAATAACCCCATCCCCCGACCCCAAAACGGTCGGGGGAACCTGTACCACGACGGCGGAAAGGTCAATTTATATGAATGGAGAACGTAGGGGCGCACCCATGTGTGCGCCCTTGATGGCAGTACGGTTTACG
>JAZNVK010000178.1:0-2395 GCA_045592805.1 Faecousia sp. | reverse complement strand
GTGCCGTCCAGGTCAAAAAAGACCATGCGCAGCATGATTTCAGCCCTTGCGCTCCACACGGGCGACCACGTCGCCCACGGTGGTCAGACCGGCAAAGTCCTCGTTGGAGAACTTGATGCCGAACTCGTTTTCCAGCTCCATGGCCATGTAGAGCATGCCGATGGAATTCAGACCCAGGTCGTCAATGAGCTTGCTCTCGGGGCGGATGGCATCGGCCTGAACCTCGTCTTCAAATACACGGACGAAAACGTCCACTAAGCGTTCCATGGTTGTCATTGTTCTGCCTCCAGTTTTTCACATAATTCCTGGCAGCGGCCCAGGGCTTCCTGCAGCGCCCGGCTCACTGCCGCAATGTCCTTCATGGACGGGATCTTCTTTGTCACATAATCCGAGGGGTAGATGGGGTCAGCGATGACCATGCGCTTGCGGTTGTACCAGTGCTTCCGCTTCAGGGAGTACATGGGCACAATGGGTACACCGGCCTGCAGGGCGATGAGCACAGCGCCGGATTTGACGCTGACCTCCTCCTCCCCACGTACCACCGTGCCCTGGGGGAACACCGCCAGACAGCGGCCATCTTTTAAGAGTGCCACGGACTTCTTGATGGCCTCCAGGTCGGAGATATTCCGGTCGATCTTGATGCAGCCGGTGCCTCGGAGCAGGAAGCTGCGGAGCTTGCCCTGCATCACCACCTCCGCCGCCAGATAGAAGACCCGGCGATACCAGAAGGTAGAGGAGATCAAAAAGGGGTCGGAAAAGCTCAGGTGATTGGCAGCCAGAATGGCGCCGCCCTTGAGGCTGTGGCGGTAGGGCTCGCCGGAGACGTGGTATTTCTTCAGCCGGAAGGCCAGCTGACAGGGGCTTGCCACGATGCGGCTGAGGTCAATGGGCAAAAAGCGGAAGGAAAAGAGCCTTCCCTTGGTTTTTTCTTTCATCTTACTTCTTCAGGCGCTGTTCCAGTTCTGCTTTCAGCTTGTATTCCTGCTGCTCCAGGTAACGGGTCAGGCGCTCATAGTTCTCCTTTGTCAGATCCTGTTCCTCCACGGGAGGGAGGGTGATGGGGGTGCCGATCATCACGTGGGTACGCTTGAAAAGGCCGTAGTTGCCGTCAGTGTACACCGGCACAATGGGGGCATTGCAGCGCAGAGCGATATAGGAAATGCTGGGCTTAAAGGGGAAGGGTTTCCCTCCCACGGGCAGACGACCCTGGGGGAAAATGCCCACGGTGCCGCCCTTCTCCAGAATTTCCAGGGACTGCCCCACGAAGTCAAAGGACATGCCGTCCCGATCCACGTAGAGGCCGCCCAGACTCTTTAAGAACCAGCCGAAAAGCTTGCCCTTGCGGAACAGCACCTCCGCCATCAAAAAGCGGATGGTACGCCAGGGGAAGAGGATCAGGTAGAGGGCAAAATCCATCAAAGAGGTATGGTTGGACATGAGAATACAGGGCTTGGGGAGCTTTTTGCCCTGGACTTTTTTGTCCATATAGTAGACCTTGGGCTTGAAAAACAGCATGGCAGGCAACCAGGCCGTCAGCTTCACAAAGCCCAGGGCAAAGGGGTTGTGTTTCGACTTCATAGGTCAGAGATACCTTTCGATATAGTTACAGAACTCCCGGAGGGTGTAGCGGTACTGCTCCTTGTCCGAGGGGGTGGCCACGGAGAATTCCTCCGCCAGGGCCGTCAGCACGGA
Organism: Faecousia sp.; assembly: GCA_045592805.1. Taxonomy (GTDB): domain Bacteria; phylum Bacillota; class Clostridia; order Oscillospirales; family Oscillospiraceae; genus JAZOXB01. The sequence continues at coordinate 703 of JAZNVK010000178.1, read as the reverse complement.
GAAATAGTCCAGGCTGGAGGCGCCCAGATCGTTGACCAGATGGTCGTCGGGGCCGATCTCCTCCTCCTCCAGCATCAGCTCCGAGGCCACGATGCTGCGGATCTTCAGGAAGAGGGCGCTCTGGGAGATGTCCTCCGCCTCCGCCTGCAGGCGCTTTTTCATCTCGCCTGCGGCCTCCAGACGGATCGTGCCATCCTCAATGCCACGGAGCAGGTACTTCCTGCCCACCTTCACCGCCGTGGGCGGGGCGATGGCATCGGTGGTGAGATAGAATTTCTGCACCTGATGGCTGGCATCCAGCTGCTCGTTGGCGGCGTAGAGCTCCTTGATCAGGCCCTCGCAGCGGTCGGGGGTCAGGTAGGGGCTGATCTGCGCCACCAGGCAGAGGCTCTGCTTTTCCGCCTCGCCCAGACCCAGCACGCTGAGATTTAAGGCATCGGCACAGCGGAACTCCTGCTCGATCATGTCGGGGTTGATGTTCTCGCCGTTTTCGCCCAGAACCATGTCGCCCTGACGGCCACGGATGTAGTAATCCCCATTGACGCACTCCATGCAATCGCCGGTTTCCATCCAGTTTTCCGTCAGGAGGGTCTGACCGTCCAGCATTTTCCGCTTGCAGATGGAGTCTCCACGGACGTGGAGGGTGCCGTCTTCGGCAATGCGGTACTCCACGGAGTCAAAGGGTCTGCCGATGGAGCCTAAA